>JBBRIV010000045.1:0-14849 GCA_038220425.1 Candidatus Limnocylindrales bacterium | reverse complement strand
AGCTCAGCTCGCCGGTCCGGGCGACGAAGGCGTAGCTGAAGAAGCCATAGCCCACGACCAGCAGGCCCGGTTCGTCCCACAGGAACGCCGACGGTTCGTCGAAGATCGGCGAGGCCAGGCGGACGGCCCATGGCCCTGCTGGACTCTCGATCCGGAGCTCGGCTCGGCACAGGCGCTCGAAGGTGGCTGAAACGAGCGGGCCGTGGTCGGTCAGGGCACCGCCCGCCTCGGACAGGGCGAAGACCGCCGGTCCATCGCCGCTGCCGCCCCACGCCGAGCGCACCCGGATCCCGCCGGGGTAGCTGGCGACCGCGACGTGCGGCTCGGCCGTCATGTCCCGAGGGTGCTGGGCTGATCCTCGGTGATCGGGGCCACCGTGGCGTTGGCGATCGAGCGCAGCGTTGCCGGCGGCACGGGAAAGACGGCCGTTGCGGTGCCAGCGGCGGCCCACACCACCTGGAAGCGACCAAGATCCGGATCCATGATCACCCGCATCGTCCGGCTGTGGCCGATCGGCGGGATCCCGCCGATGGTGAAGCCGGACAACTCGTTGGCCTCGCGGGCCGTCGCCCGGCGCACGTCCGGCGCGCCCGTCACGGCGGCCAGCCGGGCCAGGTCGACCCGGTTCGGACCGGACACCAGGCACAGGATCGGCTCGAGTGCTCCGTCCTCGCCGGGCGCCACGAAGACCAGCGATTTCACGATCTGGCCGAGCTCGGCACCGACTGCCGCGGCCGCCTCGGCGGCGGTGTGGGTGGACTCGTCGAAGACGTGAACTTCCAGGGTCACACCCTTCCGGTTCGCGGCATCGAGGACCCGCTGGATCGCCGGGTGGGTGACGGGTTCGGGCACGGCCGGAAGTCTAGCATCGGGTGCCCTGGGGTAGGATCGATCCATGGCCAAGCGCGTCCTGATCCTGGCCGGCGGCGGCGCCCCGCAGCGCTCCGGGCTGACTGCTGCCTGGCCCGGCTGGGACGAGGCGATCGACCTCGTGATCGGGGCCGACGCGGGCGCGCACCTGGCCGCCGGGCTGGGCCTCCAGCTGGACCTGATCGTGGGTGATGCCGACTCGCTCGGTGAGCCTGCGCTGGCCACGTTCGCCCGGTCGGGCGTGGCAATCGAGCGATCATCGGCCGACAAGGATGCCTCCGATACCGAGCTTGCCCTCCTGGCAGCCGTTCGCGCCGGGGCAACGGACATCGTGGTCCTCGGCGCGTTCGGAGGTCGGCTCGACCACCAGCTGGCCAATGTCTGGATCCTGGCCCACCCCGCGCTGGCCGGGCAGACAGTCACTCTGCTGGATGGGCACAGCCGGGTCCGCCTGCTGACCGCGTTCGCCTCGGGCGGAGGGCCATCGAGGGCACCGGCCGGCCTCGGCCTGCGCGACCGTCCAGGGGGGATCGTGACCCTCCTGCCGTTCGATGGCCCTGCGACCGGGGTCACCACCCGCGGCCTGCGCTGGGCGCTGACCGGGGCAACCCTGGCCACGGGTTCGTCGCTGGGCCTGTCCAACGAGGTCCTGGCGGACACTGCAAGGGGCCCTGCTAACCCGCCGCGCGTCGAGCTCGAGGGGGGCCGTTTGCTCGTGATCGAAACGAGTTTGCTAGGCTCAGCCGATGAGCATGCCTGAGGCCGGCGACCGGGCCCCCGAGGTCGCACTTCCCGACGAACACGGCACGATCCATCGGCTGTCCGCCCAGCCTGACCGCTGGACGATCATCTACTTCTATCCAGAGGACGACACGCCCGGCTGCACGACCGAGGCATGCCAGTTCCGTGACCTCGATACGTCGATCCGCGACGAGCAGGCCGATGTCTGGGGAATCAGTCCGGACGGAGCGGACAGCCATCAGCGCTTCATCGAGAAGTTTGAGCTGCCGTTCACCCTGCTATCCGACGAGAACCACGCGGTCGCCGAGGCCTATGGCGCCTGGACCTTGAAGAAGAACTACGGGCGCGAGTACCTGGGCATCCAGCGCTCGTCCTTCCTGGTTGATCCGGACGGCCTGATCGCCTTTGCCTGGCCCCGGGTCAAGGCCGACGGCCACGCCGCTGACGTCCTGGCCCACCTCCAGGCGGCCAAGGCCGAGCGTGCCGGCCGGGCAGGCTAAGAGGCCTCGCTCGTGGGGGGATACGAGCGAGGCCTCGGGCGGAATCCTACCGCAACCGGGCCCACCCGATGACCGCCGGATGAGTGCCGGATGACCGTCCGATGACCTCCGATTCGACCCTTCCGGCCGGCGCCGTCGAGCCCAAGCAGGCCGATACCTGGCGCCCTGAGCGGTTCATGGTCATCGTCGCCCACCCCGACGACGCCGACTTCGGGCCGGCCGCCACGGCCGCCCGCTGGATCGACGCCGGCTCGACCGGCTGGCTGGTGTGCTGCACCAGCGGCGACCAGGGCGGCGAAGATCCCGATGCCGACCCGGTGGCCCTCGGCCAACTCCGGGAGCACGAACAACGCAGCGCGGGCGAGGTGGTGGGCTACGCCGGGATCAGCTTCCTGCACCAGCCCGACGGCGCCCTCGTCAACGACCTCGCCCTGCGCGAGCAGCTCGTCCGGGAGATCCGGACCTTCCGACCGGATGCCGTCCTGGCCCAGGACCCCGACGTGATCATCTATCCCGACGGCGGGATCAACCACACCGACCACCGAGCGGCGGGGATTGCGGCGATCGACGCGGTCTACCCGGCGGCCCGCAACCCGATGTCGTTCCCGGCTCTTGCTCGCTCGGGGCTGGCGGCGCACAAGGTCCGCCGGCTGTATCTCTTCTGGACCATCCAGCCAACCACCTGGATCGATGTCAGTGCCACGATCGGACGCAAGATCGACGCCCTGCGAGCGCACGCCAGCCAGATCCACGAACCCGACAAGCTGGCGGTTCGGATCACCGAGTGGGCCGCCGGGGACGGGACCCGGATCGGAACGGCGGCCGCCGAGGACTTCCGGGTTGTCGTCCTGGACGAGGACGACAAGGCGTCAGGCCTCCAGGAGTAGCGGCCGGACCTTGCCCCAGTTGTTCCACAGGTCCGCCAGCGGCTCCGCCCGCCCGCGCAGGAGCGCCACCATCTCGCCGAGCGTGAGGTCGCCGGCCGCCCCCGCGACGTACTCGTCGGCAGCCACCCGGACGTCCTCGAACAGGTGGGGCATGGTCGCTTCGGTCGGCCAGGTCCGCAGGCGCATCGGGTCGAGACCGGCGTAGCCCAAGGCCAGCGACAGGTCGCGCTGGCTGGGGATCCGGCCATCGGAGAAGCCACCCAGCCCGTCGAAGCGATAGCCCAGCGAGGCGAGGGCGGTGGCGATATCCCGATTCTGGGCCTCGCTGAACGGCCCCCAGAAGCTGTGGTCGGCCGGGAACTCGAGCGATGAGGCCTCGATGGCCCGGGCCACGCAGGCATCGACGAGATTGCTCAGGAGCAGCTGCCAGCGGCGCTGCTCCGCGGGATCTTCGCCGGCCACGTCGCGGACGACGGTGCGCATCGCCTCGCTGTCGCCCCGGAGCATTCGCAGGATCCGGGGCTGGGCGCCGGCAAAGGCGCGTTCCGACGGTGGGGTGATCCCGTCGATCTGGTCGGTCTCGAACTCGGGGCCACCGATCAGTCGAGGCCAGGCAGGCTCCACCGGCACGGCCGCGGGATCGACCGGCATGCGCCCCGCCCGGCGGTCTACCTGGGCCTCCTCGCAGGCGGCCAGGGCCTCCCGGGCAACGTGACAGGACTCGGCAGCCGACTCGGCATTGATCCGGGCCACGTCCGCGTCCAGGCCCAGCCGTTCGATGGTGACGGCCAGCACGGCCGCTGCCTTGCGCAGCCGGGTCGATTCGAGACCGGCCTCGCGGGCTGCCTGGTTCACCCGGTTGATCTCGGTCAGCCAGTCGGCGGCGGCGGCTTCACCTTCGGCCCGCGAGCGGGCCGCCGCGTGGGCCTTGCGGAACGTCAGCCGGGCGACCTCCTTGGCTGCCCGGACCTCGCGCGGATCGGCGACCTGGGCGGCCTGGGTCGTACGCGAGGTGAGGTCGTCATAGGCGCGCTGCTGGTCGCGCAGGAGCTGGTTCGCGACGGCTGCCTGCTCGGTCAGTCGCTCGGCCAGGTCGCAGCGTTCTGTCGCGATCCGGCGCTCGTCGACGCATGGCCCGGCCACGACCGTTGGTGGGGCCGGGGTGGCTGCTGCAACGACGCCTGATCCAGCCGCGGCAGCAGCGCCGTCCGCAGGACTTGCGCCCTCCGCGGCACCCGCGCTGGACGAGCCACCTGGGCCACCGGTCGTGCCTGGTTCGGCCTGGGCCAGCGGTCGCTCGGCGACGGCCGCGCCAAACGCCCCGGCCACGGCCGCGCCAACTGCCGCTCCCACCGGTACCCGCGCTTCGGCGCGTTCCTGGATGGCGGCCAGGAGCGGATCGGGTTCATGGACGACGGGCAGGGCCACCAGGTCGGCAAGGGCCGCAGGGACAAGAGCCGCAGGGACAAAGGCGACAGGGGCGGGCGAGCCGACCGGAACTGGAACGTCCGTTCGGATCGCCACGGCCCGGCTCCAGGTGGGATTGCTGATCGCCAGGCTGGCCGCGTCCATCGGACGTCCGCGCTCAACCGGGATGGCGCTGGTCTCGGCATCGTCCATGGCCAGCGTGGAGGCCCGCCGATAGGGCAGGTCATTGGGCGTGACCGTGATCCGGATTTCACGCGGCGGACGCGGCCGGGAGCGGAACACCGAGAGGAGGACTGCCCCCGCCACGAGGCCGACCAGGAGGCCGACGGCGAACGATGTGAGCTGGCTCAGGCCCAGGTTCCTCCTCGTCGGTGAGCGGGCACGATCGGCCACGCGGACCCTCGGCCGAGGGTAGCTGCCCCATCGGCGGGCGTCAACTTCGCGGCCGGCTTCCGAATCGACTCGATCCCTGCACGCGAGCGGGCCTCGGTGGTAGATTCGGCACGGTCGGTGACCCGCCGATCGTTTCCTCCTGTCCGAGCCGATCAAGGGAAAGGTACGACCTCGACTTGGCCATCGACCCGAACCAGGAATTCCTCGTTCAGCCCGTGGACGCGTCATGGCTCCAGTGCAACATCGAGTGCCAGGAGGCGTGCCCAGTCGGGACCAACTGCCGGGGATACCTGAACCTCGCCGCCGAAGGTCGGTTCGAGGAAGGCTACATTCTCAGCCGCGATCCGAATCCGGTCGCCGCGATGTGCTCGTACGTGTGCTCCGCCCCGTGTGAACGGGCCTGCCGGCGAGGCGATATCGACCGGCCCCTGGCGATCCGGGCGATGAAGCGCTTCCTGGTCGAATGGCACGAGGCGTCGGGCATCCCCGACGTGATCCCGGCGATCACCCCCCGCGCCGAGCGCGTCGCGGTCGTCGGCGCCGGACCGGCCGGCATCTCCGTTGCCCGGGAGCTGTCGCTCAAGGGCTTCCAGGTGACCGTGTTCGATAGCCTGCCCTACGGCGGCGGGACGATGCTCATCGGCGTGCCGGCCTTCCGCCTGCCGCGCGAGGCGATCGAGATGGACATCAAGCTGGTCGAGCAGCTCGGTGCCAAGTTCGTGTTCAACACGACCATCGGCAAGGACATCACCTTCGACCAGCTCCAGCGCGACTTCGATGCCATCTCGATCACCGCCGGTGCGATGGACGCGGTGGCCCTCGACGTCCCCGGTGGCGATCTCGAAGGCGTCCAGTACGGCGTGGACTTCATGAAGATTGCCAACCTCGGCCAGGAGCTCGAGGTCGGCCGGGACGTGGTCGTGATCGGCGGCGGCTACACCGCCATGGACTGCTCCCGGACCAGCCTGCGCCACGGTGCCGAGCACGTCGCGATCGTCTACCGGCGGACCCGCTCGGAGCTCGTCGTCGACGAGGAGGAGCTGGGCGAGACCGAGCGCGAGGGCGTCCGGATGGAGTTCCTGGCCAGCCCGATCGAGGTCGTTGGCGAAGACGGCCACGTGACCGCCGTCCGGTTCATCCGCAACCGGCTGGGCGAGCCCGATGCATCCGGCCGGCGCTCGCCGGTGCCCATCCCCGGGTCCGAATTCGAGATCAAGGCCGATACGGTCATCCCGGCCGTCTCGCAGAGTGCCGACCTGACGTTCCTGCCGGTCGAGGCCAGCTTCGAGATCAACCGCGGCCGGGTCAAGGTGGATCCGGCGACCTACGCCACCAACGTCCGGGGCGTCTTTGCGTGCGGCGACTTCGTGACCGGTCCGACGACCCTGATCGAGGCCGCCGGGCACGGCAAGAAGTGCGCCTACGCGATCGATCGCTACCTGACCGGCCGGACCGACGTGACCGTAGCCGCCAACGTCAAGATCACCAGCTCGTGGCGCCACGACATGCCCGAGTTCTACGACGTCCTGCCCCGCCAGCACATCCCGATGGCGCCGGTGGCGATGCGGATGCCGTCGGCCGACCCGGCGGTCAACTTCACCACCCCGGTCGAGCTGGGCTACAACGCCAACCAGGCCGTGGCCGAGTCGACCCGCTGCCTGATGTGCAACTTCAACATCTGGTTCGATCCATTCCGGTGCGTCCTGTGCGGGGCGTGCGCCGACGTCTGCCCCGAGGGCGTCATCCACATGGTCGATGTCAACCAGCTCAAGAGCGAGGGACTCCTGCCCGAGATCGAAGAGGCCTACGGCTGGGACCAGGGCGCGGCCATGGTCCTGGACGAGGAGCGCTGCATCCGCTGCGCGCTGTGCGTCAAGCGATGCCCGTTCGACGCCATTACGATGGAGCGGTTCGAGCTGCAGGAGGTGTCGAGCGACGGCCGGCTCTACAAGGAGTCGTACCGTGATGCGCAACTCGCCGGCATGCCCGGCGTGGCAGGAGGATCCCGGTGAGCTTCCTCGAGCGGGTGGACCAGAGCATCCGCCGGAGTGCCGTGTGGCGCTCGTTGTTCCGCCAGCCCTACCCCAACGACGAGCGTTCGCGGGCGTACGCGGTCATGAACAACGTGTTCCTGCACATCCACCCGGTACGCGTCCGGCAGCACGCCGTGAAGTTCGCCTACACGTTCTGCCTGGGCGGGCTGAGCTTCTTCCTGTTCCTGGTCCTGACCGTGACCGGCGTCTACCTGATGTTCTTCTACGTGCCGTCGGCGACCCATGCCTACTCGAACATCCTGTCGATCCAGAGTGAAGTGGCCTTCGGGCTGCTGACCCGCAACATCCACCGGTGGGCCGCCCACCTGATGGTCTTCTTCGTCTTCCTGCACATGATGCGGGTCTTCTACCACGGCGCTTACAAGCCGCCCCGCGAGTTCAACTGGGTGGTCGGGGTGGTCCTCCTGTTCGTCACCCTGATGCTGTGGTTCACCGGCTACCTGCTGCCGTGGGATCAGATCGCCTACTGGGCGATCACGATCGGGACCAACATGGGTGGCTACGCGCCGCTGTTCAACACCCCCTCCAAGCTGATCCTGCTGGGCGGGCTGGAGGTGGGCCAGAACACCCTGCTGCGCTTCTACGTGCTCCACATCATGGTCTTCCCGCTTGTCGCCGCGATCTTCCTGGCCGTCCATTTCTGGCGGATCAGGAAGGACGGCGGGATCAGCGGGCCCCTGTGAGTGACGTGAAGACGCCGCCCGAGCCGCGTACCGTGGTGCCGGTCGACCCGGCTCGCCGGACCGAGATCGACAAGCAGCGCGTGCCCATGTCGGCCCGACCGTATCGGCTGCTCGCCCTGGTCAAGCAGGACGCCGTCGTGCGGGTTCAGAAGGAACCCGACGACACGGTCATGACCTGGCCGCACCTGCTCTCGATCGAGTTCCTGGCCGGCGGCCTGATGAGCATCTTCCTGCTGATGATGGGCCTCTTCGTGAACGCCCCGCTGGAGGCCCTGGCCAACTCCAACGTGACTCCGGCCGTGGCCAAGGCGCCCTGGTATTTCCTGGGTCTGCAGGAGCTCCTGTCGTATTTCCACCCGACCGTGGCCGGCGTGCTCGTGCCCACCTTCGTGCTGGTTGGGGCGGCCCTGATCCCGTACGTCGACCGGGGCAACCTGACGGCTACCCGGCCGTCACAGCGCAAGACGGCTGTCGTCCTGTTCAGCCTGTTCTGCGCCCTGGGCCTGATCGTGACCTTCGTGGGCATCTTCTTCCGCGGCCCCGGCTACGCCTTCGTCATTCCCTACGTCAACACCGACGGGCTGCATTTCAGCCTGTGAGCGCACATTCCGAGGCCACCCGATGAGCAACTACCAGGTCGAACCGGCCGGACGGCCGCAGGCACTTTCGAAAGAGGCGATCAAGGCCCTGCGCAAGGAGCAGGTCCAGGGCAGCTCGCGCCGGCAGGTCCTGCGCCGGACCCTGGGTGTGGGCCTGTCGCTGTTCATCGCCGAGCTGACCGCGGGCACGATCGGGTTCATCTGGCCGGCCATCGCCACCGGCAACAAGAGCAAGGTCCTGATCGGGACGTTCTCCGATGTCCTGGCCCAGAACTCCAGCCTGCCGATCAAGGATGGCTTCCCGGCCTACTACAGCGCGGCCAAGGCATACGTGATGCTCATCGACACGTCCCGCCAGGAATTCGTGGCCGGGGCCGACGCGACGGGCGAGGGCAGCAGCGTCAACGTGCGCGCCCTGTACCAGCGCTGTCCGCACCTGGGCTGCAAGCCCAACCCGTGCCTCAAGAACTACTGGTTCGAGTGCCCCTGCCACGGCTCGCGCTACGACCGGCTGGGGATCAAGGCCCTGGGCAACCAGTACGGACCTGCGCCGCGGAGCATGGACCGCTTCTCCGTCTCGGTCGACAGCGCCGGGGCGCTCTCGGTGGACACCCTCAAGATCACCCTCGGGCCCTTGCCGATTGCGCTCGGCCAGCCGGGCCTGATCCCGCCCAAGTCGCCGACCGGGTGCCTGTGATCGTGGCTGATCAGACCCCGCGAGGGATCGGATGACCCTGCCCCCGGGTTCGGGTTCGGGTTCGGGTTCGGGTTCGGGACCCCAGGAGCGCCTGCCCGCCACCCGGTCGGAGAGCAGTCCTGCGCCGGTCGAGCGTTTCTCGGCGCCGGCATCGGCCCACCAGCTGGCCCTGACTCCCGAGCGCGCCGCGTCGATCGTCAGGCAGAGCTCGAGCGCCCGCTGGGTCGGCTTCCTGGCCGTCCTGTTCGTGGTCGTGTTCGTGATCCTGTACTACTTCTACGACCTGGGCTTCCCGGGGATTGCCAATACCTCGCGGGAGGCCAAGGAAGTCGCCGCCCAGCAGGTCACCTCGGTCGAGGCTGGCTACAACCTGTTCGAGGCCAACTGTGCCCGCTGCCACGGTGCGGCCGGCCAGGGCGGCATCGGCCCGGTCCTCAACAGCCAGGCCAAGCTGTACGTCCACCTCAACCCGGACTACATCAAGAACGTGCTGACCGTGGGCGGCCGCTACGTGTGCGGCAATCCGGCCAGCCTGATGCCGGTCTGGGCCGATACCAACGGCGGGCCGCTCAATTACGTCCAGATCCAGAACCTGATCGACTTCATCCGGGCGCCCAACACCCTGACCTACACGATCCGCGACAACAGCACCAGCGAACCGCTCAAAGACGCCACGGGCAAGGTCGAGACCGGCACCGGCTGGCGCGACCCGAACTTCGCCCCAGCCGCCGGCGCCTCGCCGGTGCCCGATTGCTGGAGCACCGCCGTCTCGTCGTCGGCGCCCAACGTCACCCCACCGCCCGGTACGACCGTGGTCAAGCTCGAGGCCTCCGGAATCGCCTTCACCGAGACCAGCCTGACGGCCCCGGCCAACAGCGCATTCGATCTCCAGTTCAACAACCAGGATCCGGCGACGCCCCACAACGTCGTGATCGACGACTCGTCGGGCAAGGCAGTCTTCACCGGCGATATCTTCAACGGCCCGGCAAGCAAGGACTACAGCGTGACTGCCCTGGCGGCCGGGGCGTACACGTTCCATTGCGCGGTCCACCCGAACATGACGGGGACCCTCACGGTCAAGTAACCGGCGTCGCCAACGGCGCAGCAACGGGCGCGGCGGCCAGACGGCCGACGCACAGGGATGGAGGACGATGGCGGGAAACACGCTCAGCTCGGGCAGCACGGGCGGCGCCGGCAAGGGCCGCGCCCTCTTTGGGCTGCTCGACGGCGACGGCTGGACGTGGGCATCGCTGAAGGCGGCCTTCTGGTTCGTCGTGATCATCATGCTCCTGGGCTACATCCCCGACCGGGCCTACTACTTCACCGTGTTCTCCACGATCGACGTTGGGGTCAACGTGATCTCGCCGATCAACTTCTGCCCACCGAGCAACCGGACCCTGCCCTGCCCGGCGCCGGCCGGCGCACCACTGCCCTGGGATCCCTCGCCGACTGAGCTGGCCCTGCCCGCCGCCCGAACCGACGGCGGGGTGATCCAGGCCGGGACCAACCTCATCTACATCGGCGGCACGGACGGCGCGGCTGTCTCGGCCAAGACGTACGTTTCGCCCCTGTTCAGCGGCAACTTCGGGCCGTGGAAAGACGGACTGGCCCTGCCCGCACCGCGGGCCGACGCCGCGACGATCTTCCTGAACGGCTCGATCTACGTGATCGGGGGCAACGGCAGCGACGGCAAGCCAACCAGCACGGTGTACGTGTCCACCCAGGACGCCACGTCGGGCGCCTTCGGTGCCTATGCCGAGAACACCGACCTGAAGCTGCCCGCCGCGCGTGCCTCGGCAACTGTCGTGGCGGCATCCGACGGCCTGATCCTGGTCGGCGGCACCGACGGCAGCGGCCCGACCACGTCGGTCTGGAAGGCCACCGCCGATTCGAAGGGCAAGCTGGGGGCCTGGGTGGCCCAGACCGCCCTGCCCCAACCGCGTTCCGAGGCCAATGCCTCGCTCATCGGGAGCTCCCTGTTCATCTACGGCGGGCGTGACGGGAGTGGGCCCACCACCGTCGTGTTGCGGGGCAACGTCGGCGCGGCCGTCGTGGCCACCCCGGCGCCCGGCGCCACGGCCGCACCGAACCCGGTCGGGGTCCAGGGCTGGGCCACCGGACTGGGGGTATCCAATCTGCCGGCCGCCCGGACCAAAGCCGCCGGCTTCACCTCGAACGGGGTCATCTACCTCATTGGTGGGACCGACGGCGCGTCACCCAAAACCGAGGTCTATTGGACCACGCCCGATGCCACCGGCAACATCAACGGCTGGCAGCACCTCAGCCAGACAGACCTGCCCACGAACTCAGGCGGCCTGGCCGGTTCGGCCGGGATTGCCAGCGGCTCCGAGTCATTCGTGATTGGCGGGACCACCTCGAGCGGGGTCATCGGGGCGAGCGCCCGGGCCAACCTGGCACCCCAGCCGCCGTTCTTCGCACTCGGCCTGATCGGGGCCACCCTGCCGGCACTCAAGATCGACGGCGACGTCGGCCAGCAGCTGGGCTACCTCAACGCCGCCGGTGCGGGCACGGTCGACTTCATCCTGCTGATCCTGATCGGCTGGGCCTACGCCCACAAGGAACGGACGAAGGAGATCTTCGCCCGCCTGCGTCGCCGCCGCCGCCACTAGTTCGGGCGGCCGCGCGCCGCGCCGGTGCCGCGGGGCGGGGCGCGCGGCCGCCGGGCCGCGGCCCGCGAGGCGTGCGTCGCCGCAACGAGCCGCGGAGCGTGCCGCGGAGTGCCGCGGGCGCCGCAACGAGCCTCCAAAGGGACAAATGCCGCCCCCAGCGGCCGTATGGTCGGATTCGACCTCTGACGCGGTCAATGCCAGCGAAGCCGGCGTCGATTCGTGCACAGATTGGCGCCCCAATCGGCTGCTTGGCGTGATTCGGCACCCGCGAACCGTCATACGGCCGCTGCTGGCGGCATTTGTCCGAAACTCCGCCAGCGGAGCGCCAGGCTAGCCGCGCGCCGCGGCCGGGGCCGGGTCCGGGCCAAGCGGACGCTGGTTCGTGCACGGACTTCCGACCCGAGCGGCTGCCTGGCCTCATTCGGCGACCGCGAACGCCCATAAGGCCGCTGCTGGCGCTATCTGTCGGGAAGACCGCCCGCGGAACCCGGGCCGCGTCGCGTCTCGGGACAAGGGCCGGGCCGCTGGCCCCGCGGCGCCCCGGGACCACGGCCGGGCCGCGGGCCTGCGAGGCACGTCCGGCTAGCTGCCTTCGCCGGGCTCGAGGGGGCCCTGGACCACGGGCAGTCCGGCCTTGGCCCAGGCGAGGATGCCGCCTGTGACATTGGTCACGTCCGACCGACCCTGGCTGATGAGATGGGCCGTGGCTGCGGCCGAGCGCGATCCGGACCGGCACAGCATGAACAGCGGACGGTCCGCCGGCAGCTCGCCGAAGCGTGCCCCGAACTCGGGCAGCGGAATGAACGTCGCCCCGGCCACCCGGGCCTCGATGAACTCGTCGAGATTGCGGACGTCAACGAGGAGCGGGGTGCGGCCGTCGGGGTCGCCCTCGCGCAGCCGGCGCTCGGCTTCGGCGGGCTCGATCGACGGAATCGCGGGTGGAAAGGTCATCGTCGCCTCACTTCAGGTCGATCAGGGCCTGGCGTCCGGCGACGCCGGCTTCGAGCTCGTGCCACCAGGCCACATCGGCCTCGCCCAACCGCCAGCATAGCCAGACCTGGCGTCCCGAAACGAGGGCGGGGAAGTCGACCAGGCCCGTTTCGATGTCGCGCAGGCTGATCTTCCAGCCGTCGATCCGGACGACCCCCGCCTGCATCTGGTCGATCACGCCCTGCATTCGCAGGCGCAGGCGCTCGTGCTCGGGACCGGCCTCGGTGGTGTCGAAGGTGGCCTTCAGGTCGCGCAGCTCATCGCGCTGGGCGCGCAGCTGGGTGAGCACGGCCTCGAGTGATTCGAGACGCTCATTGGCCCGGTCGATCGTGTAGAAGTCGGTCACGGCTCGATCGTAGCAAGCACGGCCGGATGCCGCCCGGAGCGGCCGAACGTGAGCCGATCCGAGCCGGCCGCGACCACCGGGAATCCGATGCTAGACTCCGGCCGGGGCCGTTAGCTCAGCGGTTAGAGCAGTCGCCTTTTAAGCGATTGGTCCTGGGTTCGAATCCCAGACGGCTCACCACGCCCGCCGGTCAGTGACCGCGACGACGAGCGAATCGGGTCAGCAGCCCGCCGGCCACGTAGGGCAGGATCCCGGCGATGAGCAGGCCGGGCAGGAGCACCCTGGCCGATGACGGGACCTCGCCCAGGATCAGGCCGCAGACCACCAGCACGATCCAGTAGGTTCGCAGCCAGCTCGTTGGCCAGCCCAGCTGCTGGAGCTTGCGGACAGGTGCCAGCGCCACCAGCGAGACGAGCAGCACGATCACCAGGAACTCGGGGCTGAGCAGCACCTGCACAGGATACGGGTCCGCCGGCCGGGACGAGGTCCGCCGGCCGGGACGAGGTGCGACGCCTGGCCAAGAGGCCATACGATGGCGCTCCCAGCCGTACGAGCCCGCCCCAATGACTGCCCAAGCCCAGCCGACGACCAGCCCGTGGCTGGTCCGCTGGGGACCGATCCTGCCACTGCTCCTGGCCGAGTTCATCCTGTGGGTGGGCTTTGGAGCGCTCCTGCCGGTGCTCCCGCTGTACACCACCCGTCACGGTGTCAGCCTGGGCAACCTGGGTCTGGTGGTGGCCGCGTGGCCGGCCGCCCGGCTGATCTTCGAGCCGATCTTCGGCTGGATCGCCGACCGGACGGCGCGCAAGCCACTGATGGTGGTGGCCCTGATCGTGACCGCCGCGCTCATCCCGGTGAACCTGGTCAGCGTGGGAGTCGTGCCATTCCTGGTGATCCGGGCGCTGACCGGCGCGGCGACGGCTGTGTACGATCCAGCCGCCCGTGGCTTCCTGGTCGATGCGACGCCGGCCGATCGGCAGGGCGAGGCCTTTGGGCTGTACAGCGCGGCCCAGATGGGCGGCCTCCTGTTCGGCCCCGCAATCGGCGGCATCGGCGCCTACCTGACCAACTCGGACGGCTTCGTGTTCGTCTTCTGCGGGGTGGCCACGGCCATTGCCGGACTGGCCGTGCTGGCCCTGATCCACGAGCAGCCGCACAGCCGGGCGGGCACGACTGTCCCATCCGAAGGCGTGGGCGAGATGGCAGCGACCGCTGACGGTCGGTCGCGCGGCGAGGAGGAGCCGGCCCTCGATGACAGCGGCCGGCCAACGCGCCTGGCCAACCGGCTGCTGCTGGTCGCGATCGTGGTCAACCTGGGCAGCAACTTCGCCACGGGCACCTACGAGGTCACCTGGAGCCTGTTCCTGACCTCGCGAGGGGCCGGCCTCGACCTGATTGGCGCGACGTTCGCGATGTTCGCCGTGCCGATGATCCTCATATCGCCGTGGGCCGGCCGGTTCGTCGATCGCCGGGGCAGCCTGCCGTTCATCGTCATCGGCTCGTTGGCGCCGTCGATCGCCGCGATCCTGTACACGGTCATGCCCGACGTCCGGCTGGCGATTCCGATCATCCTGTTCGAGTCGACCGGCATCGCGATCGCCTACCCGGCGCTGTACGCGATCGTCTCGGCGGCCAGCCCGGCCGGGCGATCGGCCACCGCCCAGGGCCTGTTCGGGGCGGCCGGCACGGTCGGCTTCATCTTGTCCTCGATCATCGCCGGCTGGCTGGCCGGCTACGACCTGCGCCTGCCGTTCTGGTTCTCAAGCTTCACCGGGGCCGTGGCGCTGTTCCTGAGCCTGGTCCTGGGTGCCCGGGTGATCGTGGACCTTGCCCGGCGACGGGCCGCCGCCCGCCTCGGGAGGGGTCAAGACGGCCCTGTGCTATAGTGAGGTTCGCGGGGTGGAGCAGCGGCAGCTCGTCGGGCTCATAACCCGAAGGTCGGCGGTTCGAATCCGCCCCCCGCAACCAAGTCGCATATCCCTGAACCCCGGGTCCCGACCACCCGGGGTTCCTCTTTGTCCGGACGACCCG
>JBBRIV010000044.1:0-14995 GCA_038220425.1 Candidatus Limnocylindrales bacterium | reverse complement strand
AACACGATCAGCATTTCGGGCTACCACATGCGCGAGGCTGGAGCGACAGCCGCCCAGGAGCTGGCCTTCACCCTGGCCGATGCGATTGCTTACGTGGAAGCAGCGCTTGAACGGGGCCTGGATGTTGACGACTTCGCCGGAAGGCTGAGCTTCTTCTTCGCGGCCTGGAGTGAGTTGTTCGAGGAAGTGGCCAAATTTCGGGCGGCCCGACGGATGTGGGCGCGGATCGTGCGGGACCGTTTCGGCAGCTCCAACCCGCGTTCCCAGATGTGCCGGTTTCACGTCCAGACGGCCGGCAGCAGCCTGACCGCCCAGTCGATCGACAACAATGTCGTGCGGACAACGATCCAGGCACTGGCGGCGGTCCTGGGCGGAGCCCAGAGTCTGCACACGAACGCCCGCGACGAGGCCCTTGCCCTGCCCACCGCCGAGGCGGCCCGGTTGGCCCTGCGGACCCAGCCGATCCGGGCGCATGAGGCCGGCGTGACCGAGACGCCCGACCCGCTCGGCGGCAGCTACTACGTGGAGTCGCTGACCAACGACCTTGAGCACGCTGCCCTCGAGTACCTCGCCGAGATCGAGTCCCTGGGTGGGACCCTGGCCGCAATCGAGGGCGGCTTCCAGCAGCACCAGATCCAGGAGGCCGCCTACCAGGTCCAGTCGGCGATCGAGCGCGGCGACCAGGTGGTCGTTGGCGTCAACAAGTTCCGGGACGAGCAGGGCCTCACGCCGCCCACCCAGAAGATCGATCCGGAGGGGGAGCGCCACCAGGTGGAAGGTCTTCGACGGGTGCGAGCGGAACGTGATCCGGCGGCCTGGGCTGCGGCGTTGTCCCGGCTGGAGGAGGCCGCCCGTGGCTCGGACAACCTGTTGCCCCCGATGATCGAGGCGGTCAAGGCCTATGCCACAGTCGGTGAGATCAGCGACCGCCTGCGGTCCGTGTGGGGCGAGCACCGCGAGCTGATCACGATCTGAGCCACCACCCGATCGAACAGGAGGCCGCATGACTGCGCCCAGGATGCTCCCCGAACAGCTCCATCGGATCGGTCGGATCCACCACGTTGCCGTGGTCGTGCGTGACCTGACTGCCTCATTGGCCTTCTACCGGGACATCCTTGGCCTGGAGCTGGAGGTAGTCCAGGAGATGGCTCACGACCGGGTCCGGATCGCCTTCCTGCCGATTGGCGAGTCGAAGCTCGAGCTGGTCCAGCCCAGCGACGGCACGACCGGCGTCGCCCGCTTCCTGGCTTCGAAGGGTGAGGGCTTCCATCACGTCTGCCTCGAGGTGGCCAACCTGTCCGAGAGCCTGACCCGGCTGGCCATCGACGGGATCGAGCTGATCGACACGGCGCCGCGCAAGGGGGCCGAGGGGCCGGTCGCCTTCCTGCACCCGCGCTCGTGCGGGGGCGTCCTGGTCGAGTTGATCGAAGCGCCCGGCGGCCCGTCGTGGGCCGCTCTCGGTTACTGAGCCCTCGGTTACGTAGCCGGGCCGGCCGTTGCCCGGGCGCTGAACCGACCAGACCGGGAATCCACCTCGAGGGCCAATCCGTAGGCCACCGAAAGGTTGGGCCCGGTGAGCACCGTCGCGATTGGCCCGGCCGCCTGGACGCCGCCGCCGACCAGGACCAGGGCATGGTCAAAGCCCACCGGGATCTCCTCGAGATGGTGGGTGACCAGGGCAATCGCGGGTACGGGGCCTGCAGCCATCTTCGTGAGGCGCATGAGCAAGTCCTCGCGCCCGCCAAGGTCGAGCCCTGCCGCCGGCTCGTCGAGCAGGACGAGATCGGGCTCGGTCATCAACGTCCGGGCGATCAACACCCGGCTGCGTTCACCAGATGACAGGCTGCCGAATGTTCGCTCCTCCAGGCCGGCCAGTCCCAACCGGGCCAGGGCGGCAACCGCCAGCTCGCGGTCGGCCTCGCTGAACGACCACCACCACGGCGCCAGCGCAGCGTGGCGGGCCGTCATCACGACGTCGACGGCCGGCAGCTCGGGATCGACGTCGCCGGCCAGGGCCGCACTCACGTAGCCGATCCGGCGGCGCAGCTCGCGCGCATCGGTCCGGCCGATCGTCTCGCCGAGCACCTCCACGCTGCCTCGGCTGGGCCACAGGTATGTGCTGGCCACCCGGAGCAGGGTGGTCTTGCCCGAACCATTGGGACCGACCACGGCCCAGCGTTCGCCGGCGCCGACGGTCCAGTCGACCTGGTCGAGGATCCAGCGACCTTCACGTCGCACGCCGACGTCGGTCAGGCGCAGGATCGGGTCGGCGCTCAGAGCGACCAGGCGAACAGGATGTCGGGTGCCCGCTGGGCCGCCCGGCAGAAGGCGACCAGTTCGCCGGCGAGCTGCCGGATCCAGGGCTTCTCTTCGCGCGGCAGGTCGCCCAGCTCTTCGTTCAGGAGGTCGATCCAGCGGCCGGCCACCCGGTCGATCTCGGCGTCGTCGAGCCGGGCGATGGCCTCGACCCACCGTGGATCGACCCGCTCGATCGTCCGCTCGCCCGGCTGGTCGCCACTCATGCTGCTGCCCGGTCCGCCGGCACCGACCGAATCGAGCTCACGCCGGGCGTCCAGGAAGTCCTGCGGCTCGTCGGACCCGGTGACGCTGCGGGCCGCCTCGCTGAACAGGTCGAGCCAGGTGGGATCGAGCCCGGCGCCCAGGCTGAGGTGGGCGCTGAATCGGCGCCGGTCGGCCAGGCCGACCAGGTCGTCGGTCACGATCGCCGTCAGGATCTCCTGCTGGTCGCCGGCGACCAGCTCCATCAGGGTGCCCATCAGGGGCGGTACCCGGCGGCGCGCAGGATGGCCGGGATCTCGGTGGGGGAGCCGGCCACCCGGATCCCGGCCGCCTCGAGGGCCGCGATCTTGTCGGCCGCCGTGCCCGAGCCACCCGAGATGATCGCTCCGGCGTGGCCCATCCGACGACCTTCGGGCGCCGTCCGGCCGGCGATGAAGGCGGCCATCGGGACACCTTGAAGGTGCTCGCCGGCCCACGCTGCGGCCTCTTCCTCGGCCGAGCCGCCGATCTCGCCGATGAGCACGATTGCGTCGGTCTCAGGATCGGCCGCAAAGAGCTTCAGCACGTCCAGGAAGGTGGTCCCGATGATCGGGTCGCCGCCGATGCCGACGCAGGTGGACTGGCCGATCCCCGCGTCGGTCATCGCCTGGACCGCCTCGTAGGTCAGAGTTCCCGACCGGGACACGACGCCGGCGCCGCCTTCGCGATGGACCGAACCCGGGATGATCCCCACCTTGGCCCGGCCAGGGGACGTGGCGCCGGGGCAGTTCGGTCCGATCAGCCGAGCCCCAGCCGCTCGGACGACCTCGACCACCTTGAGCATGTCCAGGGCGGGAATGCCCTCGGTGATGCAGAAGATCGTGCCGATGCCCGCACCCACGGCCTCGAGGATCGCATCGGGCGCGCCGGCCGCCGGGACGTAGATGCAGGAGGTGTCTGCGCCGGTTTCCCGGACCGCTTCGGCCACCGTATCGAAGACCGGGACCCGGCCGTCGAGGGCGCGCTGGCCGCCCTTGTTGGGGGTTACCCCGGCGATCACCTGGGTGCCGTACTCGAGCATCGCCCGCGAATGGAATTCGCCTTCGCGGCCGGTGATGCCCTGGACGACGAGTCGCGTATCGAGACCGACCAGGATGCTCATGCCGAAGTTCCCGCCTCGGCCGTGGTGCTGGCCGCAGCTTTGGCCGCAGAGCTGGCCGCAGCTTTGGCCGCGGCGACGGCCTTGGCGGCCGCGTCGTCCAGGCTGGTCGCCGTGGCGAAGTGGTTGGCCTCGAGCAGCTCGGCTGCCTCGGCGGCATTGGTGCCGACGATCCGGACGACCATGGGCACATCGCGGGACTGAACGGCCCGGGCTTCGATCAGGCCCCGGGCAACCTCGTCGCCGCGGGTGATCCCGCCGAAGATGTTGACCAGGATGGCGGTCACCTGGGGGTCCTCCAGGATCAGCCGCATCGCCGCCGCCACCTTGTCTGCCCGGGCGCCGCCGCCGATGTCCAGGAAGTTGGCGGGCTCGCCGCCGGCGCGCTTGACCAGGTCCATCGTGGTCATGGCCAGGCCGGCTCCATTGACCATGCAGCCGATCGAGCCGTCAAGCTTGATGAAGTTGATCCCGCCTTCGCGTGCCTCGCGGTCGGCCGGATCCTCCTCGTCCTCGTCACGCAGGAGCTCCAGCTCGGGGTGCCGAAAGAGGGCCGAGTCGTCCAGGGTGATCTTCGCGTCAAGGCAGGCCAGCCGTTCCAGGGCGGTCCCGTCGGGCCCCGTCTCGCGCACGACGGCGAGCGGGTTGACTTCGACCAGGTCGGCGTCGTTGACCAGCATCGTGGTCACCAGGCCTTTGGCAATCTTCACGAAGTCGCGCAGGTGCGGCCCGCCCAGGCCCACGGCAAAGGCCAGCTCACGGGCCTGCCAGTCGAGCAGGCCCAGGTGGGGATGGGCCTGGAGGCGATGGATGGCGGCGGGATTGACCCGGGCCACCTCCTCGATCTCCACGCCGCCCTCGGCCGAGGCCATGACCACGATCTGCCGGCTGACCCGGTCGAGGATGGCGCCCAGGTAGTACTCGCGGACGATGTCGGCAGCCGGTCCGACCAGCAGCTTGCGGACCGGGATGCCCTTGATCTCGAGGGCGAGGATGGCCCTGGCGGCCGCCTCGACCGCGTCCGCGTCGCGGGCGACCTTGACCCCGCCGGCCTTGCCCCGTCCGCCAACCAGGACCTGGGCCTTGACCACGATCAGCGCGGCGCCGGCCGCGAATGCCCGTTCGGCCGCCTGGCGCGCCCCGCTGCTGGAGCGCACGACTTCCCAGCCGGGCACAGGCAGTCCCTGGGCGAGGAGCAGGGACTTTGCGTCGGCTTCCTGGATCTTCACCCGGATGCGTCTCCTGACCTTGGCGCGGCCTGCGCGATGCTTGTCGGGAAGGGGATGGTACCGCGCCGCACGGGGCTGGGCTGGCGGGACCGTCGTTCGGTCTAGAATGACCTCCCGAGGACCTGCTCCGGGCGGTCCCGGCTGCGCCGTCCCACGTTCGCCAGGGAGGACCCGTGCTCATCCGCTATCGCTTCCAGGAAGGGATGCTGGCGTGGGTGTTCCATCGAATTTCGGGCGTGGCGATCTTTGTCTTCGTGATCTTCCATATCGTCGACATCTTCCTGGCCGGCGCGGCCCCGGCCGCTTACGACACGGTCCTCCAGATCTACGCCAGCCCGGTCGGCCGGGTCGCTGAAACGCTCCTCGGCGCGGCCCTCCTGTATCACGCGCTGAATGGCCTGCGGATCATCGTGATGGACTTCTGGCCGGTGTTCACCCGCTACCACCGGCTGCTGTGGCGCCTCAACTGGGTCCTGTTCACGATGGTCGGCCTGCCCGTAGCGGTCGTGATCCTCAAGCCGATCTTCGGGCAGTAGGCGAGCCGCGATGACCCAGCGTTACTCCCGTTCAGGCAGTCCTCGACCAGCTCGCCAGGGCTCCGAGCGCACGATCTGGTACCTGATGCGGCTGACCGGACTGGCCCTCTTCGTCCTGTCCCTAAGCCACTTCCTGATCCTGCATGTCCTGTACGACCCCAAGGACCAGACGGCGGTGTTCATCGCCAACGTCCGCTGGAGCAGCCTGTTCTGGCGAGCCAACGACTGGCTGTTCGTGATCGTGGTGATCGTCCACTCGATCCTGGGCATGCGGATCGTGGTCGGCGACTACCTCAAGGGCCGGGCCCGGACCGCCCTGATGTCGTTCATCTACCTGCTCGGGCTGGTCCTCTTCGCGGCCGGCTCGGTGGTCATCTTCACCCTCTCCAAGCCCACCGGCTGAGGACGACAGATGGACCAGGATTTTGATGCCCTGATCGTGGGCGCTGGCGGGGCCGGGCTGTGGGCCGCCCTGGAGCTGGCCCAGGCCGGCGTTCCCACGGCCGTCCTGACCAAGCTCTACCCAACCCGTTCGCACACCGGTGCAGCCCAGGGTGGCGTCTGTGCAGCCCTGGGCAACCACGAGGAAGACCACTGGGAATGGCACATGTTCGACACGGTCAAGGGCGGTGACTACCTGACCGACCAGGACGCCGCCGAGGTCCTTGCCCGCGAGGCGATCGAGACGGTCATCGAGCTCGAGCACATGGGCCTGCCGTTCAACCGGACGCCCGACGGCAAGATCGACCAGCGCCGCTTTGGCGGCCACACCCGGAACTACGGCGAGGCTCCGGTGCGGCGCTCGTGCTTTGCCGCCGACCGGACCGGCCACATGATCCTCCAGACGCTCTACCAGCAGTGCATCAAGGCCGGGGTCAAGTTCTTTGACGAGTACCACGTCGTTGACCTGCTGTTCGACGGCGGCGAGGCCGATGCCGGCGGCCGGGCGGCCGGTGTCGTGGCCTACCGGATCGCTGACGGCGAGCTGCACGCCTTTCGGGCCAAGGCCGTCCTGCTGGCGACCGGCGGGTTCGGCCGGATGTTCCGGGTCACCTCCAACGCCTGGTCGCTGACCGGCGACGGGGTCGCTCTGGCCTACCGTCATGGCGTCCCGCTCCAGGACATGGAGTTCTACCAGTTCCACCCGACCGGGATCGTGGGCCTGGGGATCCTGCTGTCCGAGGCGGCCCGCGGTGAGGGCGGCTACCTGCGCAATGACTCCGGCGAGCGGTTCATGGCCCGTTATGCGCCGACGCTCATGGAGCTCGGGCCGCGCGACCTGGTCAGCCGGGCGATCACCATGGAGATCCGGGCGGGGCGGGGGATCGGGGGCAAGGATTTCGTCCACCTGGACCTGACCCACCTGGGCCGCAAGCTGATCGAGGAAAAGCTGCCCGATATCACCGAGTTCGCCCGGATCTACCAGGGTGTCGAACCGATCAGCGAGCCCGTGCCCATCCAACCCACCGCCCACTATGCGATGGGTGGCATTCCCACCGACCTGCACGCCCGGGTCATCCGGGACGCGGATCGGACGATCGTGCCTGGCCTGTATGCGGCCGGTGAGTGCGCCTGCGTCAGCGTCCACGGGGCCAACCGGCTGGGGACCAACTCACTCGTCGACCTGCTCGTGTTCGGCCGGCGGGCGGGCCGCCAGATGGCCCGCGACGTTCGTGGGGTCGAGCTGCCCGACCTGGCCGAGGATGCGATCGAGCCGGTCCGGGCCGAGCTGCGGGCCATCTCCGACCGGCCCACCGGCGAGAATGCCGCCCGGATCCGGGCCGACCTGGCCGACGAGATGATGGACAACGTGGGCGTCTACCGGACCGAGGAGCTGCTGGCCGCGGCGCTGCCCAGGGTCCGGGCGCTCAAGGAGCGCTACGGCCGGGTCCACGTCGACGACAAGGGCTCGGTCTTCAACACGGATCTGCTCGAGGCCCGCGAGGTGGGCTACCTGCTCGACTGTGCGGAGACCACGGTCGTCTCGGCCCTCGCCCGCAAAGAGAGCCGGGGCGCCCACGCCCGCGAGGATTACCCCCTCCGCGACGACGTCAATTTCCTGAGCCACACTCTCGCCCACAAGGCCGCCGGCGGGCCGCGCCTGACCTACAAGCCGGTGACGATCACCCGCTTCGAACCCAAGCCGCGCACGTACTAGGTTGAGTGCCCGCCATGCAGGTTGATCTGCGCATCCTCCGCTACGACCCCGAGCGCGACGCCGGCCCGCACTGGGTTTCGTACACGGTCGAGGCCGAACCAATGGACCGGGTGCTCGATCTGCTCCACCGGGTCAAATACGAGGTGGACGGCTCGCTGACCTTCCGCCGATCGTGTGCTCACGGGGTGTGCGGTTCGGACGCGATGCTGATCAACGGGCGCAACCGGCTGGCCTGCAAGATCCGGATCGAGCAGCTCGGACGGCGCCGGATCAGCGTCGCGCCGCTGCCCGGCCTGCCCGTGATCAAGGACCTGGTCGTGGACATGGACGGCTTCTTCGCCAAGTACCGGAGCGTCCAGCCATTCCTGATCGCGGACGGCGTGCCGCCCACCCGCGAGCGGCGCCAGTCGCCCGAGGAGCGCGCCCGCTACGACGACACGACGAAGTGCATCCTGTGCGCTGCGTGCACCTCGTCGTGCCCATCGTTCTGGGCCCAGCCGGACTACGTCGGGCCGGCGGCCATCGTCCAGGCCCATCGGTTCATCTTCGACTCACGCGACGAAGGAGCCGACGAGCGCCTGGAGATCCTGGCCGACGCCGACGGCGTGTGGCGCTGCCGGACGATCTTCAACTGCACCGATGCCTGCCCGCGCGGGATCGAGGTCACCCGGGCGATCCTCGAAGTGTCGGCAGCGATCGTCGAGCGTCAGGCCTGAGCGGATTCTTCGATCCGCCCGAGGTTCCCCGGGAGGCGACTCTCCGGCTGATCATTCGGACCGATGGCGCGGCCAAGGGCAATCCCGGCCCGGCCTCATCCGGGGCCGTCCTGATCGATGCCTCGCAACTCGGCGCACGTGATCCGCTGGCCTCGCCGCTGGCGACCATCAGCGAATACCTCGGGATCCGCACGAACAACGTGGCCGAGTACGTCGGCGTGGTGCGCGCCCTGGCCTTGGCCCTCGAGCTGGGCGCGACCGAGGTCGACATGCTCCTGGATTCGAAGCTCATCGTTGAGCAGGTCAACGGACGCTGGCGGGTCAAGGATCTCAAGATGATCCCGCTCCATGCCGAGGTCAAAGCCTCGCTTGGGAAGTTCAGGCGCTGGACGGCCCGGCATGTGCCCCGGGCCCAGAACTCGGCGGCCGATGCCCTGGCCAACGAGGCCATCGACCGGGTCCGGGCGGGTGGTCCGCCGGTCGTCGTGCGCCGGCCCGATCGGCCCTAGCTGGGGCAGACGGGCGTGGGCGACGGCGATAGCGGTACCTGGCTCGGGATCTCCCCGGCGTCGGGTGGGCCCGGGTGGATGTTCGTGGTCCGGATGCCGCTGCTGTCGATCACCAGGATCACGGTCAGGCTGGCCCGCGAATCCGAGCCAAGCTGGAGATCGGGCGCGTCCGCCGACGCGACGATCTTGCGACCGTTGATCTCCAGGCTCCAGGTGGGGTCCCAGGTGGTGCCGATCCTGGTCGGCTGAAGGCAGTCCAGGGGTCCGCTCGCCGCCAGGACCGAGGCCGAGCCGACGAATTTGTAGGCCGCGTTGTGGATCGTCTGGTTGTGGACGATGAAGTTGATCGTTGCCCGCGGCTGGGGTGTGCTGGCAGTGGTGCTGCAGGCCGCCACGAGCACGGCCAGGAGCAGCCCGGCCAACGCCGCGGCGGCGGGGCGGAGGGGCCGGAGGCTCGCGCTCATCCGATCAAGCATTGCATGTTCCGGCGTAGGATACGCGGGCCAGCGAGGCGTCCGGATGGTCGCGCGGCGAGTCCACCGGGATTCGCCTCGAGGAAAGTCCGAGCTCTCCAGCGCAGGGTAGCGGGTAACGCCCGCCCGCCGCGAGGCGAGGACCAGTGCCACAGAGACGAGTCCGGCGGCTTCGGCCGTCGGGGTGAAACGCGGCAAACTCTACCCGGAGCAAGGCCAAATAGGAGGGCGCAACCCGGCGCCGGGCAACCGGTGGCGGGGGAGAGGTGCGCTGCCCAGCCCTCGGGTCGGCCGCATGAACCGTCGGGCAACCGCCGGTCGAGATGGATGACCATCCCCGCGAGCAGTCGCGGGACAGAACTCGGCTTACAGGGTGCCTCGCTGGCACGCCTCCCGAAGCCGCGGCTCAGTCCTCGTCGGGCCGGAAGATGTGCGGCGCGGTGCACGCATTGCAGACCGGCGTAGCCGACTCCAGGTCGCCCAGGGGGATCGGCACCTTGCGCTCGGGAAAGAGGCACTCGACCTCGTAGATCCGTTCGTCACCGGCCGTCACGGCGATCAGCCGGCGATAGGTGCAGCGCCGGATCCGGGCCTTGGCAAGGTGCGACGGCTCGGCCTCATTCTCGGTGTGAAGCGGCGCCATGGGCAGCTGGATCGCCATCTGACTTGTGCGTCCCTCGTCCTGCCTGTCCTCCGGCCGGCCATTCGGCCCGCTTGGAGTTGACCCTAGCCCGCCCCGACCTGGGCTTCAACGGGCGGAAAGTACTGCCGTCCATGCGCGACGGTTTCCTGCGCATTCGTCCATTGACGGATGCCTGTCGGGCGCTATAGTACGCCGAAGTGGCACAAAGTGGTGTGAAGTGGGGAACAGTCCCAATTCTCCGGGACAACGCCTCGAAGCGCGATCACTCCGCCTCCGCAGCGCATACGACAGGGAAACCCGAACGGTGTTCACCGGCGAGTACCGGCACTCGGTGGACGACAAGGGACGAGTCGCGGTCCCCGCGAAGTTCCGCGTCCAGCTCGAAGGCGGCGCATATGTTGCCCGCTGGCTCGACGCGTGCCTGGCGATCTTTCCAAAGGCGGCCTGGGAAGACCTGGCCGGCAAGGTCGGCGGCCTGCCCATTGGCGACGCCAACGCGCGGACCTTCAGCCGGGCCCTGTTTGCCAGTGCCTACGAGGTCGAACCCGACCGGCAGGGCCGGATCGTCCTGCCCGCAACCCTGCGCGAGGCAGCCGGGCTGGCCGGTGACGCGGTGGTCGTGGGCGCCCGCGATCACGCCGAGATCTGGGCTCCGGATCGATGGGATGTCTACCGCCAGGCCATGGACGCGCCGGATGCAATGGCCGAGCACCTCAGCGGACTCGGGATCTGAGTCCCGCCGAGGTCACCACACACGCTTCCAGGATCCGTTTGGGTCCGTCAGTCGAGTCGGAGGGCGATATGGAGGATGGGCATTTGCCGGTCCTGGTGGAAGAGGTCATCGTGATGCTCGCGCCAGCGCCCGGCAGCCTCCAGATCGACACGACTCTCGGCGGCGGTGGGCATGCCGAGCGGATCCTGGAAGCGTCCTCGCCGGATGGCCGTCTGCTCGGCCTGGACGCCGATGGCGCGGCCATCGCCCGGGTTGAGGCGCGCCTCGCCCCACGTTTCGGATCCCGCCTGGTCGTCCGCCGGGCCAACTTCCGGGAGCTCGCGGTGGTCGCGCCGGCGGCGGGCTTCGGCGCCGTTGACGGCCTCCTGTTCGACCTTGGTCTGTCGAGCTTCCAGCTGGCCGACCGTGAGCGCGGCTTTGGAATCCGGACCGGCGGCCCCCTCGACATGCGCTTCGACGTGAGCCAGGGCGTGCCGGCGGCCGAGCTCCTGGCCACCCTGGACGTGGCCGAGCTGATTGCCCTGTTCCGGCGCTTCGGCGAAGAGCCCCGGGCCCCCCGGATCGCCCGGGCGATCGTGGCCGCCCGCCAGGTTGCCCCGATCAGCACAGCCGAGGAGCTGGCCGAGCTGATCGTCCGGGTTGCCCCCGCGGGGATTCCCGGGCGCCGCCGGATCCACCCGGCGACGCGCGTCTTCCAGGCGCTCCGGATCGCGGTCAACGCCGAGCTCGATGCCCTCGACGAAGCCCTGGCCTCGGCCGTGGACCTGCTCCGGCCGGGCGGCCGGCTGGTGGTCCTGAGCTATCACTCGCTCGAGGACCGGATCGTCAAGCGCTTCTTCCAGGCCGAGCGGCGGGGCTGTGTCTGCCCGCCCAGCGTGCCCATCTGCGTGTGCGGCCGGTCACCCCGGCTGCGCCTCGTGACCAGCCCCTCGCTCACGCCCAGCGCGGCCGAGATCGCCGCCAACCCACGCGCCCGGAGTGCCCGCCTGCGGGCCGCCGAGCGACTCGCAGCCTGATCGTCAGCGGGAGGGAGGAGACCCATGAGCAAACATCACCAGTCGCACCGCCGCCGTTCCTATGGCCGGCGCCAGCATGAGCTCCACGAACGCCCGGTTGAGGCACGTGACCTGGATCGGGGCGACAGCGAGAGCCCCGGCCGGATCGAGCGCGGGCAGTCCGGGGTCCAAATGGACATGGACGGGCCGGGCAATCGGATGAGCTTCTCGGTGGGTGACTGATGGCGATTCAGGCCGGCCGGCTTGGAGCGCGATCGGGCCTGCGGGGCGCTTCGGCCAGCGTCGCCCTGCCTCGCAGCAGGCCGGCCGTCGTGCCCCGCCCGCGGACCGAACCTGCCCCGCTGATTGCCCGGCGCCGGGCGCGCACGGCCGTCCGGGCCGGCCGCCAGGCCAATCGGGTGGGCGTCTTGCTGGGCGCGATCGCGATCATCTTCGTGCTGGGCTTCTTCTCACTGGCCCAGACCGTCCAGGTGTCCACGACCAGCGTCGACATCGACCGGCTGGCCAACCAGCAGGGCACCCTGGAAGGCCAGCGCCAGCAGGTGATCAGCGACCTCAACCGGCTCGGCGGGGCGTCCGCGATCCGGCGCCTGGGGATTGACCTGGGCCTGAACCAGCTCGGCGACCCGCTCATCATCCCGGCCCGGTAGTCCGGATCGATCGATGCTTGGTCGGACTGACTCCCGTCGGCGCCTGCTGCTGGTCCTGCTCGTCTTTGTCGTGACCGGCAGCGGCCTGGTTGCCCGGCTGGCCTGGTGGCAGGTGGCCCAGCAGCCGATGCTGGTGGCCCGGGCCCAGGGCCAGACCCTGACCCAGGTCACGATTGCCAGCCGGCGGGGCACGATCTTCGACCGGAGCGGGACGGTGGTCCTGGCCACGACGGTCGATCGCTACCTGCTCGAGGCCAACCCGAACCTGCTCAGCTCGAACGTCGCCGACCGGACCAGGCTGGCCAACGACTTGATTGCGATCCTGGGCCTGGCCCCGCAGGCGGCGGGCCTGTTCAACCAGAAGCTGAACTCGCTCAGCCAGTACGTGATCCTGGCCCACAACCTTGACAAGGCGACGGCCGATGCGCTGACGGCCACGATTGCCACCGACGGGGCCAGTGGCGGCGTCGACATCGCGACCGAGGCGGCCCGGGTCGAACCCCAGGTGGGCGGTGCACCGAAGACGTCGCTGGCGGCCCAGCTCCTGGGCTTCGTCAACCGCGACGGGGTGGGCCAGTACGGAATCGAGCAGTTCTACCAGGCGATCCTGGCCGGCCGGCCCAAGGTGGTCCTGGCGGCCCGCTCGATCAATGGCCGGCCGCTCATCGACAGCGCCCAGGTGGTGGATCCGGGCACGCCTGGCCAGGACATCACCCTGACCATCGACGACAACCTCCAGCTGGCCGTCGAGCAGGAGGTCATGGCCGCCTCGATCGCCGACCGCGCGGTGTCGGTGTCGGCCGTGGTCATCGATCCCAAGACCGGCCAGATCTACGCCGAGGCCACCTACCCGTCCTACGACGCCAACAACTACGCCCTGACGCCCTCCAGCCAGTTCGTCGATCCGATCGTCAGCGGCACCTACGAGCCGGGCTCGGTGTTCAAGATGCTGACCGCCCTGGCGGCCCTGCAGGCCGGCACGATCACGCCGACCAGCATCGTCAACGACTCGGGCTCACTCTCGCTCGACCACGGCTCGGCCCGGATCTACGACTCGGACAAGAAGGCCAAGGGCCTGATCACGTTCGAGAAGGTCCTGGCGTTCTCGCGCAACGTGGGCGCAGCGCGAGTCGCCCTGGGCCTGGCCAGCACGACCAACCAGGCGGCCAAGATCCTCAAGGCAACCTGGGACAAGCTGGGCTTCGGCTCGCCGACCGGGGTCGACCTGGCCGGCGAGGTCAGTGGGACCGTCCATGACCCGGCGATCCAGCCATGGCACCAGGTGGACCTGGCCAACGGCGCCTTCGGCCAGGGCGTCGCGGTCACGATCATGCAGCTGGCCACGGCCTACTCGGCCATGGTCAACGGCGGCACGCTGGTGACGCCCCACGTCGTCCGGGCCATCGGCAACGTGCCGGTCGCGCCAACCCCGGGAGCCCAGGTGATCTCGCCCACGATCTCGGCCACCCTGACCAACCTGATGTCGTACGTGGTCCATACGGTTCCGTGGTACGCCGCCAAGACCCTGGTCAAGGGCTACGAGGTCGGCGGCAAGACCGGCACGGCCCAGATCTGGGACCCCCACCAGAACCACGGCCGGGGCGGCTGGATGACCAACCGCTACAACAACACCTTCGTGGGCTTCATCGGCCGGAATGCCCCGGACCTGGTGATCGCAGTCGAGATCCATGAGGGCCGCCCGCTCGTGATCAAGCAGGGTGACCTGCCCCTGGCGGTCGAGTCGTACGAGCTCTTCCGGCGGATCGCCACCGACTCGATGACCACCCTCGATTTCAATCCGACCGGGACGGCGATCCCCGCCAGTCCGGCCCCGTGACGGCCAGTCATGGGAAACTGGCGGCCGTGATCCAGCCGCCCAGCCAGTCAGCGCGTCCTGGCCCCGACTCGATGGACGCCCTCGAGCTGGCCCGCCTGAGTGGCGGCCAGCTCGTCCAGGACACGGGCCAGCCGATCCGCGGGGCAGCCGTGGATTCGCGCCGGGTCGTGCCCGGCAACCTGTTCGTGGCCCTGCCCGGCGAGCGCACCGACGGCCATGAGCACCTGGCCGACGCCATCGCCAACGGTGCCGCCGCGGTCCTGGTCAGCCGGCCCGGCCTGCCTGAGGTTGCCCTGGGCCGGGCCAGCGTCGTGCGCGTCGGCCAGCCCGTGGCTGCTCTCGGCGCGATTGCCTCGGGCTGGCGCAGCCGGTTCGACCCGATCACCGTGGGGATCACCGGCAGCATCGCCAAGACCTCGACCAAGGAGCTCGTCGCGGCGGTCCTGGCCAGCCGCTTCCGGACCCTGCACAGCGAGGGCAACGAGAACAACGAGATCGGCCTGCCCCTGACCATCCTGCGCCTCGATCGCGCGGACGAGGCGCTTGTCCTGGAAATGGGCATGTACGTCGGCGGCGAGATCGCCGAGCTGGCCCGGATCGGCCGCCCCCAGATCGGCGTGGTCACCGCGGTCCAGGCGGTCCACCTTGCCCGGATCGGCTCGATCGAGGCGATCGAGCGGGCCAAGGCAGAGCTGGTCGAGGCGCTCCCGCCCAACGGTACGGCCATCCTCAATGCCGACGACGAGCGGGTCGTCCGGATGGGAGCCCGCACCGCAGCCCGGGTGGTGACCTACGGGTTCGCCCCGTCCGCGGACGTACGGGCGGACGAGGTCACCT
>JBBRIV010000043.1:0-15026 GCA_038220425.1 Candidatus Limnocylindrales bacterium | reverse complement strand
CACACGGGCAGCACCGTGCTGCTTCATGGGCAGGATCCAGCGTGGGCACCGGACGGCCGGCTGGCGATCCTGGTCCCCGCCGACGATCCAAGCTCGACAACGCTAGAGATCCTGAATCCGACAACGCTGGCCGTGACCAAGGTCTTGCCATTCCCCGCCTCAGGCGGCCAGACCTGGTCGCCCGATGGTCACTGGATCGCGGCGAGTGGAGGCGGGGACCCCTCCGGCCTCTATTCGCTCCTGCGGATCGACCCGATCAGCGGTGAAATGGTCGTCCTGGACGGGGGCGTCGGGGGCCGCGGACAGCCACGTGACCCAGCCTGGTCGCCCGATTCACGGCGGATCGCGTTCACCCGCTGGGGCGACAGCCAGGGCGTCTGCGACAGCTGCGGCTCGGATGTGATCGTGGCTGACGCCGATGGTTCGCACAGCCAGCAGGTGAACCTGGTGACCGGAATGGCCGACCAACCAGCCTGGTCGCCCGACGGGCAATGGCTGGCCTTCCGGAACGTGACCCACCAGCCACAGTTTCATCGTAGCCAGGCCAACCCGACCGGCCTGACCGTTGCCCGCCCCGACGGGCGCGAACAACGGACCCTGGTCGCGGCGCCGGCAGAAGCCTACGCCTGGGCCGGCGAGTCAGACCGGCTGGTGTTCGAGCTCCAGCCGGACCAGGGCACGAGCGGCACGATCAGGGAGGCAACCCTGACCAATGACGAACGCTCGCTCGGCATTGAGCTGGACGACAACCTGGCGTTTTATCCGGGGGGATCCGAGTTCGCCCTGCAAGTAGTGTCAGGGAGCGGGTCGCTGCCGGCGCTGTCGGATCTTGCCCAGGCTCCTGAGCCCACCAGCGCCCTCCAACTCGTATCCCCGGTTCCGGGGCGGTCGCTCGACCCCGGCAGTGGCTGGCCCCAGCTGGCGACGGACGGTGGCGATCCCTGTGTGCCAATCACCGTGGGCTCCCTGTCCGGAACGACCAAGCCCGTGGCGACCATGTGCGATCCAGGTGCCGAGATCAGCAGTGCCAGCTGGTCGCCAACCGGTTCGGCCTACGCCGTCGTGGTCAACGGCCAGCTCTCCGTGGCAGATGCCAACGGGCACCTCCATGTCACCGTCGCGAACCTCAACGCAGTCGATGGTGGGGTCACCTGGTCGCCGGACGGCCGGTGGCTGGGCCTCGATGGCACGCTGCGCTACGTCCTATCGCCGGACGGATCGCTCGTTCGGTCCATTCCGGGTAGCCCGTCGTGGTCCCCGGACGGACGTACGCTGGCGGTCCAGACGCCCGAGGGAATGCTCCTGGTGGGTGATCCGAACGGCACGCATCTCGTATCGGTCGGCTCGTTCCCGATGCCGTTCGGATGGTCCTCGGACGGCTCGCGCTTTGCCTTCGTGCGCGACGGTAACGCCTGGACGGCCCAGCGCGACGGCAGCGATGTTCGCAACATCACCTCGCTGGCCCTGGGCGGCGCGACCTACGGCGCCGGATCGATCGATGGCCAATGGCTCGCGGTGTCGGGCAGCGACGGGATCTGGCTACTGCATTTCGACGGCAGCAGCCGGCGCTGGCTGGGCTTCGGGTCGCAGGCAAGCCCTGGCAGCCTGGCCTGGTCGCCCGATTCGAGCCGACTCGCCGTCGAAGCCTACGAGCCCTCAGGCGTCGGACCCCGGGTCTTCATCGTGGCGACCGACGGTGGGCCCACGATTGCTCTCGATGGTGCGCTTGCGCCGGGTTGGTCGAGCGACAGTCGCCTCCTGGTCGTGACCAGCGTCCAGGTCGAGGGCACCCGGGGCGGCTACACGACGGGCAACCTGCAGGTCCTGTTCGCCGACGGTTCGGGCCGCCATGACCTCCCGGTGACCCCGTCAGGGATGACCGTGCCCGCCTGGCTCAAGTAGCCGGCCTGCGCCGAATGACCTCGATCGGGTAGCGTTGCAGCCATGACCACCGTATGTATCGGCGCCCGCCCATGAGGGTGCCCCTCAACTGGCTGCGCGACTACATCGACATCCAGCTCACTCCCGAGCAGCTGGCCGAGCGCCTGACCCTGTTGGGGATGGAGGTCAAGGGCATCGAGGCCTGGGGCGCCGACTGGCGCTCCGTGGTCGTGGGCGAGCTGCTGACCGTGATCAAGCATCCGCGAGCCGATCGCCTGTCCCTGACCACGGTCGATATCGGCAATGGCCAGGTCCTCGAGATCGTGTGTGGCGCGACGAACATCGCCCCGGGCCAGCGGGTTCCGGTGGCCCTGCCCGGCGCGGTCCTGCCCGGCGGCCGGCGGATCGAGCGGGCCGAGAAGATGGGGGTCGTCTCCAACGGCATGCTCTGCTCAGGCGACGAGTTGAACTTGTCGAGCGACGCCGACGGAATCCTGATCCTGCCGCGGGGTACCCCGCTGGGCACCGAGCTGACCAGCCTGTACGGCGACACCGTCCTCGATATCGACGTCAAGCCCAACCGGGGCGACGCCCTGTCCCTGGTCGGGCTGGCCCGGGAGGTGTCGATCGTGACCGGGGCCCCGGTCCGTTTCCCGGCCATCGAGCTGGTGGAGGCCGGACCGCCTACCAGCGAGCTGGTCACGATTGCGGTCGAGGCACCCGAGCTGTGCTCCCGGTTCGTCGCCCGCTGGCTCAGCGCTGTCCGCGTGGGGCCGTCGCCCGACGTGGTCCAGGTGCGCCTGCAGGCCGCCGGCATGCGCCCGATCAGCAACGTCGTCGACGCCTCGAACTACGTGATGCTGGAGCTGGGCAAGCCCACCCACACCTTCGACGCCGGGGCGGTTCGTGATCACCGGCTCATCGTTCGGCAAGCCCGGGCGGGGGAGCGCCTCGAGACCCTCGACCACGTCGAGCGTGAACTGCTGCCCGAGGATCTCGTGGTGGCGGATCCGGGCGGTCCGCTGGCCATCGCGGGAATCATGGGCGGTGCCAGCAGCGAGGTCTCGGACGGCACGACGACCGTGATCATCGAATCGGCCATCTTCGATCCGGTCTCGATCCGCCGAACCGGCCAGCGCTACACCCTGCGCTCGGAAGCCAGCCTGCGCTTCGAGAAGGGCCAGGAATTCCGACTGGCCCGCGTCGGCGCAGATCGCGTGGCCGGCCTGATCGCCGCCTGGGCCGGGGCAACCGTGGCCCCCGGCCGGGCAGACAGCTCTCCGCTCGAACCCGACGCTCCTGACCTCGCCTTCCGGCCGGCCCGGATCGACCGGCTGCTGGGGACCAACCTGGGTCCAGGCGAGCAGCGTGCAATCCTCGCCCGGGCGGGCGTCTCGACCCAACTGCCCAGGGCTGGTCCAGTCACGGTCCCGATCTCCGCCCAGGCCAGGCCGCTGACCGTCGTGGCCGATTCGGCCGCGACGATCGTGGCAACGATTCCCAGCTGGCGTGCCGACATCGAGATCGAGAGCGACGTGGCCGAGGAGATTGCCCGTGTCCACGGCTACGAGCAGATTCCGCCGGTCTTGCCGCACACATCCTCGCCCCACTTCCGTGCGTCGCCGGTGCGCGTCCGCGACCTCGTTCGAACGACCCTTGCCGGGGCAGGCCTGAGTGAAGTCGTCACGGCGGCGCTCGTGTCGCCCCGGCTGATCGAGACGTTTCCGCTGCCTGCCCTGGACCGAGCCGTGGGCGTCGACGAGCCGGCTCGCGGGCGGCCGATCCGGGCCACCAACCCGCTGTCGTCTGAACACGCGATCCTGCGCCAGGAGTTGATCGGCAGCCTGCTCGAGGTCGTCGCCCTGAACCTCCACCAGGGCCGTCCGGCCGTGGCGATCTTCGAGGTCGGCAAAGGGTACGGCTACGACGAGCCAGGTGGCCTCGTTCACGAATGGTGGCGGCTGGGGTTTGCCCTGACCGGGCCGAGCGAACCGGCCGCCTGGAATCGCCAGCCACGGGACTGGGACATCGATGACGGTAAAGGCCTGGTTGAGCTACTGGCTTCGCGCCTGGGGCTCGCCCAGCCGGCCTGGACGGCGATCCAGGACGCCCCGCTCCTGGCGCCGGCCTTCCATCCCGGCCGGAGCGCCGGCCTGAGCAGCCCGGACGGACTGGTCGGTCGGGTGGGCGAGCTCCATCCGTCCCTGCTCGATCTCCTGGAGCTGCGCGCCGAGCGCGTCGTGATCGGCGAATTCGGCCTGCCCGGGCTGACCGTGGGTTCGCCGCCGGCGTTCCAGGCGGTGCCCATCGCGCGCTTCCCCGCGGTTGAACGCGACCTGGCCGTGGTCGTCGCCCGGCAGCAGACCGCGGGGACCGTGGAGCAGGTGATCCGGGTGGCCGGAGGGTCACTCCTGCGCGAGGTCCGCCTCTTCGATATCTACCGCGGAGCCCCCCTGACCGCCGAGGAGCAGAGCCTGAACTACCGGCTGGCCTACCAGGCCGACGATCGGACCCTGATCGAATCGGAGATCGAGCTGAGCCTGGCCGCGGTGAACGCGGCCCTGTCCAGCCAGGTGGGTGGACGGATCCGGAGCTAGGTCGTCGAGCAGGCCGGCGCGAGCCGGTGCGGTTCGGGGTGGAGTGGATGGTTGAAGCGGGGCAGGGCCGCTGCTACCCTTGCGCCCCTTCTGCGCGCATCATCGACACCGGGAGTCATCGTGGTTGAGTTCATTCAGCACCTGAACATCTTTGACCTGCTGGTCGTCTTTGGACTGGCTGCGATGTTCCTCGTGGGGTTCATCCAGCGGACCATCCGCCGACTGCTGGGTCTCGCGGCGATCCTGTTCTCGTTCCTGCTGGCGTCCACCGTGCGCGACCCGCTGGGTACCTTCCTGGCCTCGCACTGGCACCAGTTCCCGCCCCAGTACTCCGCGATGCTCGGCTACCTGATCGTGTTCGTGGCCGGCAGCGTGGCCTTCTCGCTGGTCATCCAGGGCTTCTACAAGCCGTCGCCCCTGTTCCCCAACGCTTCGGTCGTTGATGAGCTGCTGGGTGGTTTGCTCGGGGTCGTCGAAGGTGTGCTCATCCTGGGCGCCCTCCTGATCATCCTCGACTCGGCCTTCTCGGCCTTCCCACCGATGCTCAAGGGCGACCACGAGTTCGGCTTCCTGCGCGACTTCTGGACGGCCATGAACACCTCGGGCACGGTAGGCGTCTTCCGGAACTCGCTGGTGCCGGCGTTCCTGATCCCGTTCGGTTGGGCGATCCCGGCGGATATCCGGAGCATCTACCCCGGGTTCTGAGCGGTTGATGACGGCGGACACCCTGCGGGCCGCCTTCGCCCGGCCCACGCTAGATGTCGCCCGGGGCCTGCTCGGGATGCGCCTGGTCCGCGAGGCTCCACTCGGCGAAGCCGGTCGGATCGTCGGCCGGATCGTGGAAGTCGAGGCCTACCTGGGCCCGACCGACCGCGCCTCGCACGCCCGATTCGGCGAAACCTCCCGGAATCGTCCGATGTACGGCGACCCGGGGTGTGCCTACGTCTATCTTGTGTACGGGATGTACCACTGCCTGAACGTCGTTACCGAGCCAGCCGGCACGGCTCACGCCGTGCTGATTCGCGCCGTCGAACCGCTCGAAGGCGTTGAGCTGATCCGGGCCGCCCGCCTGCGCGCCGAGCGCCTGCGCCACCGCTCGATCGACCCAGCTGCGTTCGAGCGCGTCCGCGTCCGTCTCGCGCGCACGCCCGATCAGCGACTGGCCGCCGGACCCGGCCTGGTCGGGGCCGCCTTCAGCCTTGATCGCGGCCTGAATGGATCGGATCTCCTCGACCCGGCCAATCCGGTCCATCTCGAGGCAGCCCCGCCCGATGAGCCGGCCTTCAGGATCGCTACCTCGGCCCGGATCGGGATCGCCTACGCCGGTTCACCGTGGAACGCCGAGCCGTGGCGATTTGCGATCGCCGGCCATCCCAGCGTGTCGCGCTGATGGACGCCAAGTCGATCACCTTGCTCGAGTTCCCGGCCATCCGGGCGCGCCTGGCCGAGCACACCAGCTTCGCGCCTGGCCGCCGCCTGGCCGAGGCTCTCGAGCCGTCGAACGATTCCGCGATCGTGGCCCGGTCCCTTGATGAGACGGACCAGGCTCGGTCCCTGCACGCCGAGCGTTCGACCGTCGGGATCGGCTCGGCCCACGACATCGGACCGTGGATCGAACGGGCCAGTCGCGGTGGCCGCCTGGACCCGGCCCACTTCCTGGAGATCGCCGAGACCCTCGAGGCAACGGCCCGCCTGTCGATGGCCCTGGCCGAAGAGCGCCGGCCGCTGCTTCGTGACCTGGGTGCCGAGCTTCACCCCCTGCCGGCCCTCAAGAGCACGCTCAATCGCAGCTTCGACCCGGTTGGTGAGCTGCTCGACTCCGCGTCGCCCCGGCTCGGCGGGCTACGCCAGGCCGTCCGGATTGCCTACGACCGCCTGCGCCGCCGGCTCGATGCCCTGGTCCAGTCGGAAACGGCCAGCGGCGCGCTCCAGGAGCCGATCATCACCCTGCGCAATGGGCGCTACGTCCTGCCGGTCCGGGCCGATGCCCGCAGCCGGGTCAAGGGGATCGTCCACGACGCCTCGGGCAGCGGCCAGACGCTGTTCATCGAGCCCCTCGTGGCCGTCGAGCTGGGCAATGCCTGGCGCGAGGCCCAGGTCGCGGAGCGGGCCGAGGTCGACCGGATCCTCGACGAGCTGTCGGCCCTGGTCGGTGCCCAGGCCGGCGACCTGCGCGAAACCCTCGATGCGCTGGCCCGCTTTGACCTGTGGTCCGCCAAGGCCAGCCTGGCCGCCGAGATGGATGCGGTCCGGCCCGAGACGGTGACTTGGCCGGAGGTAGTCCTGCTGGGTGCTCGGCACCCGGGTCTGACCGGTCGGGTCGTCCCGATCGACATTCGCCTGGGCGATGGCTACGTGGCCCTGGTCGTGACCGGTCCCAACACCGGCGGCAAGACGGTCACCCTGCGGACGCTGGGCCTGCTGTCGCTGATGCACCAGGCCGGCCTGCATATCCCGATCGAGGCCGGCGGCCGGTTGCCGATCTTCCGCGATGTGTTTGCCGACATCGGCGACGAGCAGTCGGTCGCCCAGAGCCTGTCGACCTTCTCCGGCCATCTGCGCTCGATCATCCGGATCGTGGCCGAGGCCGGACCGGCCACCCTCGTCCTGCTCGACGAGCTGGGCGCCGGGACCGATCCAACCGAAGGCTCGGCGCTGGCCCAGGCCCTGCTCGACCACTTCATCCGGGCCGGCGCGCTGATCGCCGCGACGACCCACTACGCCGAGCTGAAGGCGTACGCGCATACCACGCCAGCCGCCCGCAATGCCTCGGTTGAATTTGACCTCGACACGCTCAGTCCAACGTACCGACTCACGATCGGCCTGCCCGGCGGCAGCCAGGCGTTCGAGATCGCCGAGCGGCTGGGCCTGTCCGGCACGATCGTGGCCGATGCCCGCTCGCGCCTGTCCGAGGCGCAGCGCTCGTTCGAGGCGACCCTGGCCTCGATCAAGGAAGCCGAGAGCGAGACGAGCGACCGCCTGGAGCAGGCGCGCCTGGCCGAACTCCGGGCGACCGAGGCCCTGCACCTGGCCCAGGAAGAGCGTCGCCTGGCCCGCCGCGAGCGCGTGGAGCTGGTCCAGACAGCCCGAACCGAGGCGGAGCGCCTGGTGGCCGGACTGCACGAGGAAGTCCAGGCAACGCGGCGCACGCTCGAACGCGAAACGATCACCGCCCGGGTCCTGGACGCGGCGATCGCCCGGGCCGACGCCGAGCTGGCCCGCCTGCCCGAATCCGAGCCGGCGGCGCCCGAAGCCGCTCTGGCGCCCCCCCGCACCTGGCAGCTGGGCGAGCTCGCCCGCAGCCGGTCTGGTGGCTGGGAGGGCCGGATCACCGCCCTCGACCGGAGCGGCCGGCGGGCAACCCTCGAGTCGGGCGAGCTGCGGGTCGTGGCCAATGTCGAGGATCTCGACCTGGTCGAGCCGGTCGCGCTGGCGGTGCCGGCCGACGAGACCCTGGCCGCGGTCTGGCCGTCTGGTCCGTCCCGGACCAACCCCGTCGAGCGCAGCCGCAGCCGGCAGGCCCGGCCGGTCGACCCGAGCGGGCCGGAGATCAGCCCCACGACGGCCCTGCGCCTCGACCGGACCCGGACCGTGGCCTCCTCGCTGGACCTGCGCGGTGCCCGGGTCGAGGAGGCGCTCGAGCTGCTCAGTCGCTACCTCGACGACGCCTCGCTGGCCAACCTCGATCGAGTCACGATCATCCACGGCATGGGCACCGGCGCGCTGCGCGACGCAGTCAGGGCGGCGGCCACGGCGCACCCCCTGGTCGTCTCGATCCGGGCCGGTGAGCGCGGCGAAGGCGGCGACGGGGCGACCTTGATCAGCCTCTGAGGATTGGCCCGATCAGGGTGAGGGCGACGGCCCCGGGCTGCCCGAAGGACTGGGCGAGCCGCTCGGCGTGGGACTGGGCGATGGGCCGCCGATCGGGCACAACGCCGTCGGCGCGAAGTTCGCTCCCCAGGTTGCACCGAACGGGTAGACGTGGCCGAAGTGGAAGTAGGCCGTTGGCGTGTTCTTGGGACCGCCCCGGATGCCAACGCCGCGCCGGGCCCGGGCGACCCAGCCGTTGGTAAAGGGGACCCAGGTGGGGTGACCCGGCTCGACATTGGCGAAGTTCAGGTAGCCCTGGGTCACCCGCGGCCCCAGGCAGCCGTCCTGCCACAGCAGGCCCGTCGCCGAGTCGATCGCCACGCCGACCTTGGTGTCGTCCACCTGGGTGGGCACGGTCCCGTCGATGAACCATTCCTTGACCGTCCGGGCGGTGTAGGGACCGGGCAGCATCCCGCTGTTGGCATCGACAGCGGCCTGGACCACCCCGGTGGGCGGTTTGGCAAAGTCCACGACTGGCGTGTTCTTCGCGGTGTCGGTCAGGAAGGCCTGCCACAGGCTGGCCGCCGTCTCCAGGGCCACGGTGCCATTGGGCGGGGCGCTGTTGTCGGAGTTGCCCATCCAGGCGCCGGCCGCCAGGGCCGGGGCTGCCGGGTCCTTGGGCGGCGCGAGGAAGCCCATCGCGGCAAGATCGATCTCGTCGGTCGACGTACCGGTCTTGAGACCGGCCGGACGGCGGACCTTGCCCTGGTAGATCGCCCGGATCGACCAGAACGGGTTCTGCTTGGGATCGGTATTGGAGGCCAGGATGTCCTGCATGATGAACGCCGCCTGGGGGCTGACCGCCTGGCGACCGGGCGGGCTGCCCGTGGCCGGTGGCCAGACCGGCGTGGTGCTGTTCGGGTCGGTCACCGACAGGAGGGTCGTCCTGGGCATCAGCTTGCCCGAGTTGGCGATTGCGCCGTAGGCCCCGATCAGGTCGATGTAGTGGACCTCAACCGTGCCGATCGCGATCGAGGCGCCGCCGGGGTTCTTCTTGGCCTGCCAGTTGATGCCCATCTGCTGGGCAAACGCGAAGACCTTGTCGGGACCCTCGAGGATGGCCGCCTTGATCGCCGGGATGTTCAGCGACAGCTGGATCGCCTCGCGCAGGCGGAGCGGGCCACGCTCGGCCAGATCGGCATCGGCCGGGGTGTAGTTGCCGCCAAGGTTGGTGACCACGTCCATGAACAAGGTGGACGCGGTGGTCACGTGATCCTCGATGCCGGCCAGGTAGCCAACGGCCTTGAACGATGACCCGGGCTGGCGCCAGCCGTTGGCCAGGACATCGAACTGGGGCTGGAACTTCCCTCCCCGGGGAGCCCCGTAGTAGTCGGCCGATCCGACGTAGGCCACGACCTGGCCGGTCCGGTAGTCGATCGCGCCGAGAGCGGCGTTGAAGATTCCCCGCCCGCGCAGGTTCTTGATCCAGCTTTCATAGGGCACGTTGATCGACTTCAGGTAGGCCACCGGGTCGCGCTGGTTGGGCGCGATGCCGGCCGCCTTGACCCACTTCTCGGCGATGGCCTGGAGCTTGTAGTTGAGGGTGGTGATGACCTTGTAGCCGCCGGTGTCGACCTGTTCGCAGGCATCCGGGCTGGACGGGCACAGGATGGTCCCCAGCTCATGGCGGACCTGCCACACGAACTGGGGCGCCAGCCAGCGCTGGGAGGCCGGCGGGGCCAGGACCACCGGTTCCTGCTGGGCGGCCTCGTAGTCGGCCTCGGTGTACTTGCCGGCGGTGAGCACGCTCTCGGTCTTCATCAGGTCCAGGATGTGGTTGCGGCGCTGGACGATCAGGGTGCTGGCCGGGACCACCAGCTGGACCTTGCCGGCCGGACAGGCCGCCCCCGTGGCGACCGGCACGCTGCATTGCTCCACGGCGTTCTGGACCAGGTCAAAGCCCGATGGCGACTGGGGGATGCCGGCCAGGATGGCGGCCTGGGCCAGGTCCAGCTTGGACAGGTCGGTGATCCCGAAGTAGCTCTGGGCGGCCGCGGCGATGCCGTAGCTCTGGTTGCCGTAGAAGTTCTGGTTGAGGTAGGCCTCCATGATCTGCTGCTTGCCGGCCACGCCGGAGGGCAGTTCCTGGGTCAGCCGGATCGACTGGATGATCTCGCGGATCTTGCGTTCATAGGTGGACCCGGCAAAGGCACTCTGGGGCAGGAGCCGGTTGCGGACGAGCTGCTGGGTGATCGTCGAGGCACCCCGGGCCCGGCCGGTGAGCGTGTCCACGGCTGCCGAAATGATCCCGATCGGGTCGAAGCCGGCGTTCTGCCAGAACGTCTTGTCCTCGATGCTGGTGGTGGCGTCGATCAGGGCGGGGGGCATATCGGCGTACGAGATGACCTTGCGCTTGATCGCCCCGAAACGGGCCAGCTCGATCGTGCCCGTCCGGTCGTAGACCACGGTCTCCTGGCTGAAGGTCAGGTTGTCCAGCTGGGTCTTGGGGTCGGGCAAACCCTGGGCATAGTAGGTGTAGCCGGCCAGGACGGAGCCGAAGCCCACGATCGCCAGGAGGGCGAGGGTCCCGAACAGGAAGAGCGGCAGGGCGATGGCAGCCCCGGAGGCTGCGCGTCCGCCACCGGAGCCACGACTACTGCCGTTACGGCGGTGTCGCTGACGCCGGGCGAGGCTGGTCTGCATACGGTCGGTCACGATAGCATAGGGCCGGACATGGACAGGATTCTCCCTACCCGCGACTCGTGACGGCCCGCCGGCGCTGGCTGTGACGCCGCCCGATCAGGCGGCCGGCGATTCGGGCGGCCTGCTGGAGGAGCTGGGCTGGCGAGGTCTGCTCCAGACGGCGACCCCAGGACTGGCCGCCCGCCTGCGCGATCCCCACCCACTTTCCGGCTACATCGGCTTCGATCCCACCGGGCCGTCGCTCCACGTGGGCCATCTCGTGCCGATCTTCGGCCTGCTCCACCTGCAGCGTCATGGCGGCCGCCCAATTGCCCTGATGGGCGGCGGCACGGGCATGATCGGCGACCCGTCGGGGCGCTCGTCGGAGCGCAACCTGCTGACCCGCGAGATGGTCGTCGCGAACACTGCCGGGATTCGCAGCCAGCTCGAACGCTTCCTCGACTTCGACGGGCCGACCGGGGCGAGGATCGCCGATAACCACGAGTGGCTTGGTTCGCTCCGGCTGCTCGACTTCCTGCGCGACGTCGGCAAGCACTTCACGATCCCGTACATGCTGGCCAAGGACTCGGTCAGCAATCGCCTGGAAGCCGGCCTGAGCTACACCGAGTTCAGCTACATGCTCCTCCAGGCAACCGACTTCCTGGAGCTGCACCGGACGCTGGGCGTCGACCTCCAGATGGGCGGCGCCGATCAGTGGGGCAACATCACCGCCGGGCTCGAGCTGATCCGGCGCGTTGAAGGCCACGACCCCGAGGGTGCCGAAGGCGCCCAGGGCTTGAGCTATCCGCTGATCCTGGACGCGACCGGCCAGAAATTCGGCAAGACTGCCGAAGGGACGGCCATCTGGCTCGATCCGGCGCGGACTTCGCCGTACGCGTTCTACCAGTTCTGGCTCGACCGAAGCGACGCCGAGGTGGGTCGCCTGCTGCGCATGTTCACGTTGCTCGACCAGGCGGCGATCGAGGCGCTCGAGGCCGATGGGGCTGCCCGTCCCGAGGCGCGTGGGGGGCAGCGGGCCCTGGCCGGCGACCTGACCCAGCGGGTGCATGGTCCGGACGCGTTGGCCCAGGTCATCCAGGTCAGCGAGGCAGTCTTCAGCCGAACCCTGCCCAGCCTGGGGCCGGCGGCCCTGGCCTTTGCCTTCGAGCAGCTGCCCAACGCGACAGTTGGCGCCGACGCCCTGGCCGGCGGCCCGCTGGGACTGGCGGTGGCGGCCGGCCTGTTCGCCTCGAACGGCGAAGCCCGCCGGATGATCGGCCAGGGCGGCTTGTCGATCAATGAGGCTCGGGTGGGCTCCGTTGACGACGCTCTGCCGGCGCTGCTGCCGGGCGGCTACCTGATCCTGCGCAGCGGCAAGAAGGCCTATCGGATCGTGCGGGTCGCCGCCGGCTAGCGCGGCGCGTGGCGCTCGCGCAAGGTTTGGATGACCGTCGCTGGTTCCAGGCCACGCTCGGCGAGCAGCACCAGGGTGTGGAACAGCAGGTCGGCGGCCTCACCGGCCAGGGCCGCCTGGAGCAGCGTGCGATCGGCGCCCCCCGCCTCGGCCACGGCATCGTCCTTGGCCGCAAGCAGCACCTCGGTCGCCTCCTCGGTGACCTTGCGGCCGGCGGCGTCGACGCCGCCCTGCAGCAGGCTGGTCGTGTAGGAGCCCGGAGGGCGGTTCGCCGAGCGGTCGGCGATGGTTGCCCACAGCGTCTCCAGCCAGGCGAATCCCTGGGCTGCAGGCGTCCGCGGGATCGGCCGTTCGACGAGCTCGGCCGCGGAATCCTGGTCGAAGCAGCTCCGGGTGCCGCGATGGCAGGTGGGCCCGACCGGATCCACCGACAGGAGCAGTGCGTCGCCATCGCAGTCGAGCTCGATGGCGTGAAGGTTGAGCACGTTGCCGCTGGTCTCGCCCTTGCGCCACAGCCGGCCGCGCGAACGCGAGTGAAAGTGGACCTGGCCCGTCGTGAGGGTGGCGGCGAGAGACTCGCGATCCATCCAGGCCAGCATCAGGACGCGTCCGTCGGCCCGGTCCTGGGCGATCGCGGGAACCAGCCCCGTGTCGGCCGCCCAGGCGATCTGCGCCGGATCCACGCTCATGCGGCCATCCCAGGGGTCAGCCGGACAGCCAGCCCGGCAGCCGCCATGGTGGCCTTGACCTGGCCGACCGAGAAGATCTGGCGATGGAAGATCGAGGCGGCCAGGACTGCGTCAGCGCCGCCGTCCCTGATGGCTGCCACGAAGTCGTCGGGGCCGGCCGCGCCGCCCGAGGCGATCACGGGTACCGGAACCCGGCTGGTGATCGCGCGGAGCAGCTGGGTATCGAACCCGGAGCCCGTGCCGTCGCGATCGATCGAGGTTACGAGGAGCTCGCCGGCGCCCAGCTCCACGACCCGCTCGGCCCAGTCCAGGACATCGAGCCCGGTGCGCTCCCGCCCGCCCCGAACATAGGCGACCCAGCGGGGTGCGTCGGCTGGTCCCTCGCGGGCAGCATCAATCGCCACGACCACCGCCTGCCGGCCAAAGCGCACGGCACACCGGTTGACCAGGGTGGGATCGGCCACGGCCGCGCTGTTGAGCGAGACCTTGTCGGCGCCGGCCCGCAGGACATCGCGCATCTCATGGACCGCCCGGACGCCGCCACCAACGGTCAGTGGGATGAACACGGTCCGGGCCGTGCGCTCGACCAGGTCGAGCAAGGTGCCCCGGCCTTCAGGCGCCGCGGAGATGTCGAGGTATACGATCTCATCGGCACCTTCCTCGGCATAGCGCGTCGCCAGCTCAACCGGATCGCCGGCGTCCAGCAGGTCGACGAAGCGGGTGCCCTTGACCACCCGCCCGCCGGCGACATCGAGACACGGGATAACCCGCCGGCTGAGCATCAGGCGGTCACTTGTGCGGCGGAGCTGGGCAGGCCGGCCACGATCGATACGAAGTTGGATAGCAGGCGCAGCCCATCCAGGCCACTCCGCTCCGGATGGAACTGGACCCCCAGCAGGTTGCCCTGGGCGATCGCTGCCGGGAACCGGCTGCCGTGCTCGGCGAACCCGATGACCAGGCCTGAATCGGTGGGTGCCGCCACGTACGAGTGGACGAAGTAGAACGCGGCGCCATCGGCAATCCCGTCAAATAGTGGGTGTGCCTCCGGTCGCTCGACCGTGTTCCAGCCGATGTGGGGGAGGGTCGGCGCGTCGGCCAGCAGGACCGTCCGCCCGGCCAGTGCTCCAAGCGTGGCGGAACCATCCTCGTCCGACCCGTCGAACAGGAGCTGAAGGCCAAGGCAGATTCCCAGGAACGGACGATCCTGGGCAATCCAGGCCCGGATCGGCTCGACCAGGCCACGCCGGCGCAGGCGCTCCATCGCGGGACCCGCGGCCCCCACGCCGGGCACGATCAGGGCGTCGGCGCCACGCAGGGCTTCGGCGTCGCGGATCACCAGCGGTTCGGCGCCCACCACCTCCAGGGCGCGGCCGATGCTGACCAGGTTGCCGGCCCCGTAGTCGGCCACCGCGATCCGGATCACCCGAGCGTGCCCTTGAGCGAGGCGACGCCGCGCCGGCGGGGGTCAATCTCGGTGGCCTGGCGGAGCCCCCGGCCCAGGGCCTTGAACGCCGCCTCGGCAAGGTGGTGGTCATTGCGCCCGGAGCCACTCACGTTGAGCGTGGCCCCCGCTGTCCGGGCGAATGCCTCCAGGGCATGCTCCACGAGCTGGAGCGGCAGCTGGCCCACCCGTTCGCCCCGGAAGGGCAGGTCGATGACGGCGTAAGGCCGCCCGCCCAGGTCCAGCACGACGCTCGCCAGCGATTCGTCCATCGGGACGCGGCAGTCGCCAAATCGGGCAATCCCGACTCGGTCGCCCAGCGCGGCCGTGAATGCGCTGCCCAGGACAAGCGCGACATCCTCGACGGTGTGGTGCTCGTCAACGGCCAGGTCGCCATCGGCCCTGACATCCAGGTCGAACAGGCCGTGGTGGCCGAGCGAACCCAGCAGGTGATCCCAGAAGCCGATTCCCGTGGCCAGGCTGACCCGGCCCGTGCCGTCCAGGTCGACCGA
>JBBRIV010000042.1:0-15035 GCA_038220425.1 Candidatus Limnocylindrales bacterium | reverse complement strand
AGGGCGACCTGGCCGAGGACGTGGATCGTGATAATGACCGCCGCCACGTGGAGGCGCGGGTCGCGGGTATTGGGCAGGACGAGGGGGTAGCTCGTGCTGCCGAAGGTGAGCGTCCGAGTGGTCAATGCGTCTCCGAGGGGGTCGTCGGGAGCCCGGGCCTGCCTGGCTACCTCGGAACGGAAGTCACCCGCTGGTCGCTGTAGCCGTGCTCGGCGATCTCGCCGGCCCGCGATCGATAGGCCTCGGCCGTTGGCGGGGTCTTGGCCCGAAAGCCGTCGACCATCCGGTTATACATCGAGAATGCCGCCGCGATCAGGACGGCGAGCTGGACATCGGCATCGGTGGCGCCGGCTGCATGAGCGGCGCCAACCTCATCCTCGATCAGCTCGCGCGGAGCGCGCTGCACGGTCCGGGCGATGTGCAGCAGGGCCTGCATCTTGGGACCGACCCCATCCGACCGACCGAGCTTGATCGTGTCCACGACGGGTACCAGGTCATGCGAGCCACTGCGCTCGAGCAGGGCCGTGGCGAAGGCGCCGTGCGAGTCCATGCAATAGAAGCAGTCGTTGGCTGCCGAGACGGCCGTTGCCAGCATCTCCCGTTCGGCCCGGACCAGGGTGGTACCCGGGAAGTCGTTGACCAGCAGCTCGTCGGCCAGGCCGCGCAGGTGCACACCCAACCCCGGCGTCAGCCGGATCGCTGCCAGGATCCCCGGCGCGTCCGGCAGGCTGCCGACCAGAGTGTCTTCCTGGGAACGCTCGAGGCGCTCTTCGTCGCGTGCCATAGACCCTCCTCCTGCCGTCGCATCTCGACTCGGGCGCAAGTATGCCGCCCTGGTCCGAATGGGGTCGGCTCGCTCCTCCAGGGTCGCCCGTCAATCCAGGCCGTTGAGATCCTCCTGGCCAGACAACCCGTGCAGGATCGCTGCCAGCGCGTACTCGAAGGCAACGTCCACGTCGCCGCCCAGTCGGAACGCGCCGGCCAGCTCGATGCTCGCGAAGCCGTGGACGAAGGCCGTCAGCAGTCGAGCCGCCTCCAGGGCGTCCGCCGGGCCAACCAGCCGCGCGGCGATCAGGAGGACGCCGGCCGCCCCGGCCGCATTCGCTTCCGGGCTGGGCCGCACCTGGGGCAGGAGCCGGCTGAACAGGAGCTGGTAGGCACCCGGAGAGCGTTTGGCAAACGCTCGGTAGTTGCGCGCGCCGATCCGGACGGCCTCGGCCGGATCCGTGGCCTGGATGGCCGGCACCAGCGTGGCGTCAAGCTCGGCCAGGACGTCCCCGGCGATCGCCCCGATCAAGGCCGTCCGGCCGGCAACGTGCTTGTACAGGGACGGCGCCCGGACGCCCACACGGTCGGCGACCGCCTGCATCGTGACCGCGTCGAGGCCGCCCTCTTCGAGCAGGTTGCGGGCCGCCGCGACGATTGCCTCGTCCGAGGTCCGGGCGAGGGCCGGGCTCATCCTCGCCCGATACGACCGAGGTGGGTGTCCTGAAAACTGGTGGGAAATTTCAGGCCGTAGCCGGCCACGCGGTCCATGCCGACGTGGGCGATCAGGACCGCGCCGGCCAGGGCCACCAGCGAGACCCCGCTGGCCAGGCCGCAGCCAAGGACCGCCAGGCCGGTTGCCCACTGGTGGGCAAGGTTGTAGGTCAAGGCACCCAGCCGCGGGCTTCGGAGGTAGCCGACCATGGATACGTCGACCAGCAGGACGGCCGGGACCAGGATCAGCCAGGCACCGCTCAGCTGGCCGAAAAGGACGACGCCGGCGACGAGTCCAGCGAGGCCCTCGAGCCGCAGCCAGGACCTGACGCCGGGACCGAGCGGGCCGACCAGGGGACCGGCAGGGGGAGCGGGGTTGGTGTTCATTGCAAGGCTACGATACATAGCCATAAGCCTCACTTCAAGGCCTTGTCAAGAAATGAAGAGGCAGTCAGCTCACCCTTGACGGGGATCTCGCGAAGCGTGATCGTCTGGGCATGGACACCCGCTATGTCGCACTGGCCGGCAGCGAACGGCAGGTACAGCCTGGCGCCCGCAGGGTTGGGCCGGCCGACCCGGACGAGCGCCTGGAGGTGACCCTCTACCTCCGGGCGCGGAACGATCCGCGGTCCGAGCCGGCTGACCAGCGGCTGACCCGGGCCGAGCTCGCGGCCCGGGAGGGTGCCCAGCCGGCCGACGTCGACGCGGTGCGCACCTTCGCCCACGCCCGGGGACTGCGGCTGGTCAGGATCAATCTGGCCGAGCGAGTGGTCGTCCTGAGCGGGACCGTCGAGGCGTGCGCCCGGGCGTTCCAGGTGGACCTGGGTCAGTACGAGGGCGCGGGGACCACCTATCGCGGGCGCGAAGGCTCCATCCACCTGCCCGAGTCGCTGATCGGTCTGGTGGTCGCCGTCCTGGGCCTCGACGATCGAGTCGCGGCTGAACGGGGTTGAACGGCGCTGATCTAGGTGGGCCGCTCGAGCGCCGCGAGCAGGCGAGTTCCATCGATCCGGCCCAGTCCTGTGCAGGCGTCCCAGCCCGGACCCGCGCTGTAGGCACCATTCGTGCCCTCGGTGATGTCCCGGATCGCGCTCGCGGCCGAGCCATACAGGCGGGGATTCAGGAAGCCGACCGAGCGGCCCAGCTTCTGGTTGAGCACGGCCACCAGGCCGGCGTATAGCGGGGCCACCGCGCTTGTTCCGCCGATGACCATGTACCGGCCGTCGACACGGACCACGTAACCGCTGGCCGGACTGGCATCGCCGGCCACGTCGGGGACGCCCCGGCCGTGCCGGGCCCCGGGGTTGGCCGAAGCTGGCAGGCCAACCTGGGACTGCCAGGAGGGGGGATCGAAGACATCGCTGATGCCGCCCCCGGACGAGCCGCCGGTCAGGCCGTCATTCCACGTCCCTTCGCTGGTAATCGCCGTGACCGAGCCTACGATCCGGGTCCCGCCGCAGGCCAGGACGTGCGGGCTCGAGGCGGGGAAGTCCACGTGGGCCCGGCCGTCGCCGACCCGGTCGTCCGAGCCGTTGTCGCCGGAGGCGCACAGGACCGTGACCCCCAGCAGGGCCGCGTCCGCGAACGCCTGGTCCATGGCCCGCATCGCCTGGGCCGTCCAGGCTGACTCGGGCCCGCCCCAGCTGATCGAGATGACCGTTGGGTTGTTGGTCGTGTCATGGACGGCCGTGGTGATCGCATCGAGGAAGCCGCGATCGGTGTTTGGCGCGAAGTAGACCACCATGTGCGCGCCAGGTGCGATCGAACCGGCGACTTCAATGTCGAGCATCACCTCGCCGTCGGCGCTGTTGGCCGTGGTCGGATGATCCTGGCCGCCGTCCACGGAGACCGTGGTCACGGCCGGCAGGCCCAGCCCCAGCCCGCGAAAATAGGCGTCCAGGTCGGACCGGCGCAGGCCACCACCCAGCTCGATGATCGCAATCGTCTGGCCGCTGCCATCAGCGTCGGCGGGGAAGTCGTAGAGATGGCCGACCTGGGGTGGCGTGAAGCTTCGGGCGACGGGCTCTGGCCCGGCCGCGGTGTCGGCCGCCGGCGCGCTCGGTTCAAGCGCGGGTAGGAACGGATCGGCAGACTCGAAGATCCGGAAATGGGGCTGGGCCTGGGGTCGATCGTCGAGTCCGAAGACACCCTCGACCATTGCCTCGAGGCTGGCCGGCAGGCTGACCGAGCCCCGTCGACCGCGGTAGGTGGTGGCTCCCAACTGGTATCTGCGCAGCCGGACCCCGAAGGCGGAGCTCAGCCGGGCTGCCGTGCCCGCGACCATCACCCGTCGTTGGGCAAGGTCCGAGCCGAGCACCTCCAGGCCATGGTCCCGCGCAAACGCTTCGACGAGGTCCAGGTCGGCCGGGTCGGCACCTGCGGCGGCGCGCAGTCCGGAGCGGCTCAGGTAAGCCCCCACAGCGGCGGCGCCCAGGGCCGGGCGAGACTCCGCCGGGCGGACCCGGATCGTCACCTCGATACGTTCATCCGGCGCGACCGGACCCACGTCACGGGCATTGGGGACCGCCCGGCGCTCGCTGCCATCCAGGGCGACCCGGGGCTCGTTCGCAGGCATGTGCCGATCTCCCAGCCCGTGCCGGTCCGGGGCATCCGGTCCAGCGTCTCAAGCCCGAGGCTAGACCCGCGTGGGCCAGTCGTCTATCGGGAGGATGCCCTACGGCGAGGGCCGGAAACTACGCTCCTGGAGCGGCGGATGGGGCGCTCAGCGGCGCCTTGTGGCTGCCACCCTGGAAAGGCATCCGGAACTGGCCTCCGGCGACGCTCAACGCGCTCAGTGAGCCGTCCGCCCCCTTGGTGCCCTCGGCGCTGATCGTCATGCCCACGGTCAGGCTGGCGATGGTTGCCTTGTCGACCCCAAAGATCCGGAATGTCGTGCTGCTGCCGACGTGGATCGTGGCGCTGGTACCGTCGAATTGCTTGATCGTGATCGTGCTTGGCGTGGTGGCCGTCACCTGGCCAAAGACCCGGGGCAGGATCAGGCTGATCGCGTCGATCTTGAACGAGCCGTCGGTTGCCTTTGACTCCCGGAACCCGATCGTGTCGCCGACCTTCAGGTCGGACAGGGCCATGTTCTGGCCACTCCGGGTGATCTTCGTCGAGGCCGTGATCGCAATGGTCCGGGTCCAGCCGTCGGCGGTCTTGAGCGACAGGTTCGAACCGTCGATCGCACTGATTGTTACGCCACCCAGGGCGCCGAAGCCGCCGACGCCGAATCCACCGCCGAATCCGCCACCGAACGCCGGACCAACCTTGCCCGGACCGCCAAAGCCGTGCCCGAAGCCGCCGTAGCCGCCGCCCGGGCCGCGCTGGGCGGACGGCGAGCCGGCCGGCAGATTCGGGCCGGGTCCTGCGCCCTGGGGACTGGGCGAGGCCGCCAGGGTGATCGCCGCCGACAGCGCCAGGACGATCCCGACTCCGGCCACGATGGCCACCCGGATGGGATTGCTGCCGGGCAGATGCTGGAAGAACGACGATCCGCTTGGTTCAGTCACGGTTGGTCTCCTGGTGGCCCACGCAGGCGAAGCGAGATATGGCACCTTCCACTGTGAGCCGCAATACTGACGGTGTCCTGACGAGCCCGGATTCCCCGGTGCGTCCAGTCACCGCCGGCAGATTCCCAGGACGTTCCGGCGCACCTACCAGTGCCAGCTCATCGAGGTCGTGAGCTGCTGGCCCGCCTCGAGCTCGGCCTGGCCGCTGTCCGGGATGCCGGCACTCGAGAGGCGCACTGCGTCGGGCCAGGCGGTTGCCGGTTCGACGCAGGCCGAGTCGGCCGGCGTGAACACGACCACGCTGGAGAACGGCTGACTGAACTCAAGCCGGATCGACAAGTCGGACCAGGCCACGGTTGCCGGCCCACGGGCGCCGATGAACACGTCGTCCAGGCGGCGATTGCCCAGCTCGGGCCCGCCCCGGAGATCGTAAGGCCCGCTGACGGGCAGGTTGCGCCCGGTTGGGATCAGCTCGGCGTCCAGCTCGAGCCGGCGATCGGCCAGCACGGTCACCGCCAGGTCGTCGTGGACGTCCCGCCGAAACCAGGGGTGCCAGCCGAGGGCGACCGGCATCGCCTGGCCGGCGCTGATCGTGGCCTCGAAGCGCAGTGTGCCGGGTCCCAGGGTGATCCGCTGCCAGGCTCGACCGGCGAACGGCCAGCGTTCAGGCGAGAACAGGCAGCTCAGCTCCACCTGTCGATCGTTGCTCGCTTCCACCCGCCAGGGGACATCGAAGACGGCGCCGTGGAGCGCATGGCGCCCCAGGTTGCGGGGCAGCTCGGCGGTGGTGTCTCGCCAGGCCAGCCGGCCCTCGGCCACCCGGCCCACCCAGGGCGCCATGAGGAAGCTTCCCCAGCTGATCGCGGGCAGGGCCGAGCCGGGCTGAGGCCGATCGATCAGTCGTTCGCGTCCGCCGGCCACCAGCGAGGCCAATCGGCCGCCGGCGGACGAATCGACCAGGGCCCGGTCAGCGCCGGCCGACAACCGGACGATCATGCCTGCAGCGGCCCGGCGCCGGCGCTCGATGCGACCGGGAAGACTCGCGGGCTGAAGCCGGTTCGGCTGGCATAGATGTCTTCGACGGCGACGCGCAGCCGATCGACAGCTTCGGGCCGGACCAGGTTGATCGTGCAACCGCCAAAGCCGGCGCCGGTCATCCGGGCGGCCACGACGCCGGGGGTGGCGGCGGCGATTTCGACCAGCGCGTCAAGGGCCGGTGAGCTGACTTCGAAGAGATCGCGCAGGGACGCATGGCTGGCCGCGAACAGGCGACCGACGGCGGCCAGGTCGCTGGCCTCGAGTGCATCGATCGTGTCCATGACCCGGATGTTCTCGTAGACCACGTGGCTGGCCCGCTTCAGGATCAGCGGCTCGAGCCAGCTGTTCGCGGCCGCCTGATCGAGGAGGGCCGGGGTCACGTCGCGGAGCGACCGGATCGAAGGATCGTGGACGGCCAGGGCAGCCACGGCTGCGTCGCACTGGGCCCGGCGGACGTTGTATTCCGAGCCGGCCAGCTCGCGCGACTGGCCGCTGTCGCAGACGACCAGGGTCACCTCGTCCAGGGGCAGGTCCACGGTCCGCCAGTCCAGGGACCGGCAGTCCAGCAGGAGTGCCGCGTTGACCTGTCCGCAGGCCACCGCAAACTGGTCCATCAGGCCGGACTGCACCCCGACGAAGGCATTCTCGGCCCGCTGGGCGAGTTGGGCGAGGGCCATTGGCTGGGGCGTTGCCGGAGCACCGTTGAGCAGGGCGTAGGCGACGGCCAGCTCCATCGCCGCAGACGAGGACAGGCCGGCGCCCATCGGCAGGTTCGATGCAATGACCCCGGACAGTCCCTCCAGGGGCAGACCAGCCTGGCCCAGCGACCAGGCCGTACCGACCGCGTAGTCGAGCCAGGTGCCGGCTCGCTGGGGCAGGTGGTCCAGGTCGAATTCGCCGCGCTCGCCGGTGTCCAGGCGATGGAGGACCACCCGCCGGTCGGCCCGTGGGAGGTAGGCGATCCGGATCTCGCGATCGATGGCGGTGGGCAGGACGAAGCCCTGGTTGAAATCGGTGTGCTCTCCGATGAGGTTGACCCGACCGGGCGCCCGGACGAGTTCGATCGACGAAGGCCGGACGGCCGCGTCCGGCTCGAGCCGCCCGAGCGAGGCACGCAGGATGTCCGGATCGTCGGGTTCAGTCAGGGTCGGGCGCCGGCGTGCTGAGGTAATGCACCCGCGACACTGTGCGCAGCCGCTCAGCGGCCTCTTCGGCGCTGAGGTCGCGCTGGGTCTCGGCAAACATCTCGTACCCAGCAATGTACTTGCGGACGGCCGCCCGGAGGAGGGGCGGGTAGAGGTGGGCGTGGAGCTGCCAGTGCTGATTGGGCTGACCGTCGAACGGTGCCTGGTGCCAGCCGAGCGAATAGGGGAACGGCAGCCGGAACAGGTTGTCGTAGCGACCGAGCAGCTCGATCAGGGTCGCGGCCAGTGAATCGCGGGTCGAGCCGGTCAGGTCGGGCAAGCGTTCGACGGGCTGCTTCGGGATGACCAGTGTCTCGAACGGCCAGACGGCCCAGAACGGGACCACGACCAGCCAGTCGTCGTTCTCGACGACGACCCGCGCACCGGCCTGCTCCTGGGCGACGTAGTCGAGGAGCAGCCGTCTGCCGTGCGCCTCGAAGTAGGCGCGCTGGCTGTCGTTCTCGCGGGCTGCCTGGTGTGGCAGGGCCGTCCCGGCCCAGATCTGGCCGTGGGGGTGGGGGTTGGAAGCACCCATCGTCTCGCCCCGGTTCTCGAAGACCTGGACCCACTGGTAGGTCGCCCCGAGCTCCGCCGTCTGGTCGGCCCACACGTCGACCACCGCCCGCACATCGGGCTCGGACATGAGGGCCAGGGTCACGTCGTGGCGCGGTGAGAAGCACAGCACGCGGCAGGTTCCGGGCTCGCCCTCGGCCCGTAGCAGACCGTGCTCGATGCGCTGGTTGAGGCCATCCGGGCGCAGCGCGGCGAAGTCGTTGGTGAACACGAAGGTCCGCTCGTAGGCCGGGTTGATCAGGCCGTTGGCCCGGGTGTTGGTGGGACACAGGTAGCAGGTTGGGTCGTAGGTCAGCTCCGACGGCCGCGGGGACGGATCCTGGCGGCCCAGCCACGGCCGGCGCGTCCGCTCCGTGGACACGAGAACCCATTCGTCGACCAGCGGGTTGTAGCGACGGTGGGGGTTGGCCAGCACCTCGGCGGCCCGGGCGTCCTCCGGCCTGTCACCCGGCCAGATCGCCGGCCGCTCAGTCCCCACGCGTCGGCTCGGCTGTCCCGGCCAGCACCACCGGGCGATTCGGGTTCAGGCCGTTCAGCCGCCGGCTGAGCTGGACAGGCTCCAGATCGGCTTCGGGCAGGCTGCCCCGGCGGACCCAGGCGCCGACGGCCGGATCAACCAGGACCAGCTCGCGGACGCGACTTCGGATGAGCTCCTGGGCGTCATTGGCCAGGCCCACGTCGCTGATCACCATGTCGGCCTGGTCCAGCCGGGCGATCGAGCTCAGGGCAACCTGGCCCCACTTGGTGTGATCGGCGACAACCACCAGCCGTCCACCGGCCTCGATCAGTGCCCGGTTCGTCTCGGCTTCGAGCAGGTTGGGCGAGCTGAAGCCGGAGTGGACATCCATCCCGTGGACACCCATGAAGACCAGGTCGACGTGCACGCTGCGCAGGGCGGCTACGGCGAATGGGCCGACCAGCGCGTCCGATGGCGTCCGGACACCGCCGGTCATGATGATCGTCTGGTCTGGCCGGCCGGCATCATGGAGGACGTCGGCGACCCGGACCGAGTTGGTGACGACCGTCAGGCCGACCACGTCGACGAGCCGCCGGGCCAGGGCGTAGGTCGTGGTTCCGGCCGAGATGCCGATCGCCGTGCCGGGTTCGACCAGGGCCACCGCGGCGTCGACAATCGCTTCCTTCTCAGCCTCCTGGAGGGCCGACTTGGCCGTGAAGCCGGGTTCGAACAGGGCGCTCCCCGGCAGGGCTGTCGCACCGCCGTGGACCTTTTCGATCAGGCCGCGCTCGTGGAGCAACTCCATGTCCCGCCGGATCGTCATGTCCGAGACACCCAGGTCGCGCACGAGGTCGGCCACCCGGACGCCGCCGTCCTCACGGACGCGGTCCAGGATGTACGACTGGCGCTGGCGAGCTAGCACCGGCGGCCCGGGGCGGCCTGTGCACCGGTTGGGGCTGCACCAGGTCGTGTCATCGAAACCTCACTCTGTTCAGCGGGCTGTCCAACCCGTTTCCCAAGAATACCGCCATTAGTCAACGAAGCGCCACATGAATTTGTGGATACAAGTTGGAATCTCTTGACAAGGCCCCGTAACCGGCCGACAATCCGCTTGGATTTTGTCGGTTTCTGTTTGACGACGCATTACAGCGGCGGGCAGATCCGAAGGAGGAGGACCATGGCGATCCAAGACAGCGTCAGCCGGCGCACGATCCTCAAGGGGATGGCCGTGGTGGCCGGTGCGGCCGCCCTTCCGACGATCCTCGCAGCCTGCAGCCCAGCCGCGACGAGCGCTCCGTCCACCGGAGGAACGGTCAAGGTCGGCAGCAACCACTCGGATGCCGGCGAAGCCAAGGGCATGGCGGACATCAACACCGCCTTCATGGCCGCCAACCCGGGCGTCACGGTCACGATGAACACCGTTGACCACGGTACGTTCCAGAACCAGATCAGTGCCTACCTCCAGGGCACGCCTGAAGACGACTTCACCTGGTTCTCCGGCTACCGGATGCGCTTCTTCGCCTCCAAGGGCCTGACCACCCCCATCGACGACGTGTGGGCCAAGGTCAAGACCAACTTCACCGGCGCCTTTGCGACCTCGGTCACGGGCGACGACGGCAAGGTCTACGGCATCCCGGTCGACTACTACCCGTGGTGCATCTTCTACCGCAAGAGCATCTTCACGGCCAAGGGCTACGCGGTCCCCACGACCTGGGACGACCTGAAGACCCTGTGCACCAAGATGCAGGCTGACGGTCTGATCCCGTTTGCCTTCGGCGACAAGGATGGCTGGCCGGCCATGGGCACGTTCGACATCATGAACCTGCGCATGAACGGCTACCAGTTCCACGTCGACCTGATGACCGGCAAGCAGAAGTGGACCGATCCCAAGGTCACCGCCGTCTTCAAGAAGTGGGCGGAGATCGTTCCGTTCCAGGACACGACCTACGCCGGCCTGACCTGGCAGAAGGCAGCCGACACGCTGGTCCAGAAGAAGTCGGGGATGTACTTCCTCGGACTGTTCATGACCTCCGAGTTCGCAGCCACCAAGGACCCGGCCGACATCGCTGATGTCGACTTCTTCCCGTGGCCCAGCCTGGGCACCTCCTACGACGCAGAAGCCGCCCTCGACGCGCCGATCGACATTTGGATGGTGACCGCCAAGTCGCCCACCCTGACTGCCGACCTTGAGGCCGCCAAGCTGTACATGGAGTTCTGGGCAAAGGGCTCGACCCAGCTGATCATGTTCAAGAATCAGCCGGGCCTGATCCCCGCCGCGAGCGACGCGGACACCAGCACGTACAGCGACCTTCAGAAGAAGGCCCAGCAGATTGTGGGCGCGGCCCAGAAGATCACCCAGTTCCTCGACCGCGACTCGCGGCCGGACTTCGCTGGCCCCAACGGCATGCAGGGCTTCCTCCAGGAGTTCCTGGCCAGCCCCACCACCGACACCACCGCCCTGCAGGCCAAGATCCAGGCCTTCTGGGACGCGCTTCCCGCCGCAACCGTCTAGTCCCTCCCTACGAGACGATCAGTGCCTGATCCGCAGGTACTTGGCTCTGCCCCCGCTCCGGGTCCAACCGGAGCGGGGGTCGTCACGTCCGGAGGGCGCAAGGGCCGCTACAGCATCCTGACCCGGCGCGACAAGATCGCCCTGGGGCTGATGGTCGGGATTCCGACTGCCCTCACGACCTTCTTCATCTGGCTGCCCACGTTCGCCTCGATCCTCCTGTCGTTCACCGACTACCAGGGGATCGGCGGGATCACTGCCAAGAACGTTGTCGGGCTGAAGAACTACATCTTCCTGTTCACCGAGTACACGCTGTTCTGGCCGGCCCTCATCCACAACGTGCTGTGGCTGGCCTTCTTCATCCTGATCGCCACGCCCCTGGGGATCCTGTTGGCGGTCCTGCTCGACCGCGAGATCCGGGGCAGCCGGTTCTACCAGAACGTCTTCTACTTTCCCGTGGTCTTGTCGCTGGCCGTGGTCGGTTTCATCTGGGAGCTCCAGTACGCCCCGGACGGCTTCATCGACAGCGTCCTCCACCTGAACACCCAGGCGAACACGATCGACTTCCTGGGCAATCGAAGCCTGAATATCTGGGCCGTCCTGGTGGCCGCCAGCTGGCGTCACATCGGTTACATCATGGTCCTCTACCTGGCCGGCCTGAAGAGTGTCGACCCCACGCTTCGTGAGGCGTCGGCCATCGACGGCGCCTCCGAACGGCAGACGTTCCTGAGGGTCATCTTCCCGGTGATGGCCCCGATCAACGTGATCATCGTGGTCGTCACCGTGATCGAGTCGCTCCGGGCGTTCGACCTGGCGTTCATCATCAACCAGGGGACCAACGGCCTCGAGCTGCTGTCCACCCTGATCACCAACAACAGCATCAGCGAGGCCAGCCTGGTCGGGTTCGGTTCGTCGATCGCGGTGGTGCTCCTGGTGATCTCCCTCATTCCGATCATCCTGTATCTGTCCCGCGTGATGAGGAGTACCGGCGAATGACGACCATTGCGGCGTTGCCCAAGCGTCGTCGAATCAAGCGTGGACGGATTGCGCTGCACGCCTTCCTGATCACGATGTCCCTGATCTGGATCTTCCCGCTGGTCTGGGCATTCTTCACGGCCATGCGGCCGCTGAGCGACACGATCGTCCACGGCTACTGGTCCTGGCCGCAGACCCTGAACTTCCAGAACTTCATCGATGGCTGGAACAACGCCAACCTGGGCTACTACTACCTCAATACCCTGATCGTGACGGTTCCGGCCGTGCTGATCACCCTGTTCCTGGCCTCGCTCGTCGCCTTCGCGCTGACACGGGTCCGATCCAGGATCAACCTGTTCCTGCTGATGATGTTCACCGCGGGGAACCTGCTCCCTCCCCAGGTCATCATCGTTCCGCTCTACACCATCTACAACGCGATCCCGATCGCCAAGCCGTTCAGCGACAACGGCCGACTGTACGACCAGTACATCGGGATCATCCTGATCCATATCGTGTTCCAGCTCGGCTTCTGCGTCTTCGTCCTGAGCAACTACATGCGGACCCTGCCGAAGGAGCTCAACGAGGCCGCCCTGGTCGACGGTGCGTCGATCTTCAGGACCTATCGGAGCATCATCCTGCCGCTGTGCACGCCGGCCCTGGCGGCCCTGGGCACGCTCGAGTTCACGTTCATCTACAACGACTTCTTCTGGGCCCTGCTGCTCATGTTCACCGGCTCCAAGCGGCCGATCACAGCAGCCCTCAACGACCTGCGCGGCCAGTTCTTCACGAATGAGAACATCCTGGCCGCCGCTGCCCTGATGGTCGCGATTCCCACGATCGTGGTCTATATCGCCCTGCAACGGCAGTTCATCCGGGGCCTGACCCTGGGGTCGACCAAGGGCTAGGTCGACAAGGTTAGCTACGCGTCGAGGTCCACTCCGACCGGGCCGCGTTCGGCCTCGCCGGCAGCGAAGAAGTCACGGGTCGTCCAGCCGAACAGCCCGGCCAGGAGGACCGCCGGCAGTTGCCGGATCCGGATGTTGTAGCGGGCAACCGAGTCGTTGTAGAGCTCCCGGCGGTCGGCGATCACGCCCTCGAGGCGCTGGATCTCGGCTTGCAGGGACAGGACATTGGTCGCCGATTTCAGCTCCGGATAGTTCTCGACCGTGGCAAACAGCGTCCTGATGGCCCGGCTGGTCGCCTCCGACGTTGCTGCCTGGTCGGGGACTGTCTGGTCGGCCGAATAGGAGTTGCGCAGACGGGTCACCTCGGTCAGGACGGCCTGTTCGAAGCCCAGCACACCGCGCACGGCGCCGACCAGGTTGGGCAGCTCGTCGAAGCGTTGTTTGAGGGCGACGTCGATGTTGGCCCAGGCCTTGTCGATGCGCTGGTTGAGGGCCACGATCGCGTTGTACGTGACGAAGGTCAGGAAGGCGGCCAGGCCCAGGATGACGAGCGCCGCGAAGGCGCCGGCTGCGGCGTAGGGCATCAGGCGCCCAGCCCGCCGCTGACCAGCCAGGCGAGCGCGACGGCCGAGCCCACCGACAGGGCAGCGCCGATCAGTCCCACGATGAACCGGTCATCGGCTCGCTGGGCCGCCACTGCCGGGCTGCCCAGGGTCACGAGCAGACGCAGCCCGGACCCGCCGGCAACGATCAGGCTGTCCGGCTTGATATCGAAGGTGCGCTCAGCCTGTTCGGCCTGGGCAGCGGTCGCCAGGGGCAGCGAACTGGCGGCTGGATCAAGCGTCGGTGTCCGCACCGGTCGGCCGATCCCGAAGCCCGGGATGGCGGCATTGCCCCAGGCTTGCTCGGGGCTGGCCGCCAGCGAGCCGCGCGCCTGGGCAGCAGCCAGGTCGGCGGCCACTTCGGGATCGGTGCCGGCGGCGTCGGGGCCGCCGTCCAGCGCATCTGAGCTGCCCGGATCGCCCAGCTGGTCGAAGGGCAGGACCATGCCGACGATCGTGACCGGGTCACCAACCGCGAGGCGCGCCTCGCGATACTCGCGCCGGCCGCCGCCAAGACCGAAGACCGGTCCGAGGGCGGGTCTGAGTCCGGTCGATCCGGCCAGGCCGTCGAGGCTGGATGGCCCCGCGTGGACCGTCAACAGCTCGGCAACCTGGGCTGCCCGATCCTTGTAGGCGACTTCGGTCGCCGGCCCGCTCCGCAGGCGCAGGCCGGCCGGTTCCTCGCCGAGAACCCCGCTCCGGGCGTGGAAGACGTCCGGGACGTCGAACGTTGCCCCGCCCGGGAAGACCCGGATCGAGCCGCTCCCGTCGCGGACGCGGAAGCCGAGCGCCCGTTCATCGTGGAAGATCCGCGACTCGGAGCGATCGCCCTGCTCGGTGACCGTGGCCCGGTAGTAGACGCACGGTTCGGACTGGAGGGGCGAGGTCAGGCTCAGCTCAGCCGCTTCAACCGTGCCGCTGACCCGGTTCTCGCCAACGGCGATGGCACTGATCGTGGACCCGGCCAGGTCGGCGATGAGGTTGGCCCGCCGGTAGCCGGCCAGCCCGCGGTAGAGCAGGAACAGGCCGGCGCCCATGCCCACGATGGCAAGGGTGGCCGGACCGGTCGGGCCAATGGCGGCGAGTGCGATGAAGCTGGGCATCGATCCATCCTAGCCCGCCCGAATCGGGCCGTGCGAGTCGCCGAAGGTCAGGGGCCGTTCCGCCGGGGGTCACGCGTGGTAGCCTCGATCGTGGGCCGCTACCGGTCGGCTCACGACCTTCGCGCAGGTGACCGGATGAACGGGCAGTCAACGGAGGATCCGCGGATGCGGCTGAGCGGGTGGCGGGCCAAGGCTCCCGGCCGGGATGGGATCAGCGCCCGGGTCATTGACGCGGTGGGAGGGATCCTCGACGCCCTCGGCGCCGAGACGGATCCTCATTGCTGGGTCAGCTGGGGCGACGAAACCGCCAGTCGCTGGACCCTCCTTGCTCCTTGCCTGCCGGGCCTCGCCGTGGTCAACGTTCGAGCCGGTGGGGCCGAGCAAGGCCCCCGGGCTGCCGGTCGGCTGATCCGCTGGAGCAAGGTCCAGGTGGGGGAGCTGGCTGCCGAAGCCGAGCGGGGTCATCGGCTGGTGATGTTCCAGATCGAAGGCCAGCCGCTGCGCGGCGTCGATGGCGCAGCCGAGGACGTCGCGGCCTTCGCTGCCCTGACCATGGCCGGACTCGAGGGCCGGCCCTTGCCCGATCTCGACCTGCGCGCCCGGCGGCGTCCGGCTGCGGCCAAACCAGTGGCCAAGCCAGCAACCAAGCCAGCGGTCAAGGGCGCCAAGCCAGTCGCCAAACCGGGCGCCCAAGCGGG
>JBBRIV010000041.1:0-15132 GCA_038220425.1 Candidatus Limnocylindrales bacterium | reverse complement strand
CAGTCACCGTCGCGACGAACTGCGGCCAGCCGACCTCGTTGGCGGTGTCGGGGACCGCTGCCGGGAGGGTCGACTTGGCGTAGGCAGCGAGGGGCAGGATCGGCAGGGTCACGTACGCCAGGAGCAGGCCCGAGATCGTGGCGGCGGCAATGAAGCTCCCGCCCTTGATGCGCCGATGGCCCCGCGCCAGCCAACGATCGACGAGGATCGCGCCGGCCGCCATGAACACCGGCAGACTGCCAATCGCGTAGTAGGCCTTGCCGCCGCTGACGAAGACGAGCCCCAGCGCCACGAGGGCAGCGAGCCCGATCGGCCGCCAGGGCGTGGCAGCCTTTGCCCGGAGGACCCACACGAGGCCCGCGGCGCTCACTGGGAACAGCAGCGGCCCGCTGAAGAGCCACAGCAACGGCACGACCTGGGCGCGGTTGTCGGCGGCGTACTGGGAGATCTGGGCGGCCATCGTGAGCTGGGGCCAGCCATTGAGTGCCTGCCAGGCAAGGTTGGGTGCCCAGATCAGAACTGCGAGCGCGACGGCCAGCCAGGCCCACGGTGAACGGACCACGTCCCACCGCCGGGCGAGGACGAGGCCAACCGCAAGCCCCGCTCCGAGGAACAGGAGCGTGTCCTTGTTCTCGAGTCCGATGCCAGCCGTCACCCCGACCGCCAGCCAGAGGCGGCGATCGCCGCCCGCGAGGAGCTTCACCAGCAGCCACAGGACGAGCGCCCAGGCGAGAAGGTCTGGGTCGGTGGTGGTGTCGAGATGGCCAGCGCCGAGATAGCCCGACAGGGCCGCCGTGATCGCCGCCAGGACCTGCGCTCGGCGCGTGCCGCCGAGGTCCCGTGCGATCAGCGCGACGAGCACCACCACGAGCCCCATCTCGAGCGCCGGCAGCACGCGGACCGCCGTCGGGGAGACGCCCAGCAGGGCGACCGAGGCGCTCGACAGGAGCGGTGTGAGCGGCGGCTGGTCGACGTAGCCGAAGGCCAGGTGTTGGCCAGCCACGATGTAGTACATCTCGTCGCCGTGGAAGCCGTATGCGCCCGACACGGCCAGCAACCCGACGACCATGAGACTCACGACCAGGAGCACCGACCAGGCGAACTCGGCGCCTCGCTCATGTTCAAGCACAGACGGCGATCTCCCTAGGCTGATACCCGGAACCAGCGGATCGATATCAGGCGGCGAGCTTCAGGGACGCGTCCTGGTCAGTTCAAGAGGAGGTTCTGCGGAGGCAGGAGCACATGACTCGTGTCGAGTGACCCAAAGATCAGGTCGTTCGCCATGAGTGCGCCAACCAGCAGGATCGCGATGAGGCCGAGGATGACGACCCGACGACGCAGGGTCATCGGCGTCGCCTGCGCGTCCAGCACCGTCCGCACCACCAGCCTCGAATCAACTGGGTTCATCTCCACGAGACTAGTCCCACGGCAGCCCGTTGACCATCCCCACGATCGAACCTACGCTCCTCGACTGTGGTGACCAAGTCCCTTTGGCGACACGCCGACTTCATGAAGCTGTGGGCCGGGCAGACCGTGTCCGAGCTCGGTTCCGTAGTGACCCGGACGGCGGTACCGCTCGTCGCGTTGCTCGTCCTGGGAGCAGGTCCGTTTGAGTTGGCGCTACTCGTGGTTTCGGGCAGCCTCGCGGTGCTCCTCGTCGGATTCTTCGCAGGCGCCTGGGTCGACCGACTGCGACGACGACCGTTGTTGATCGCGGCCGACGCGATCCGAGCCGTCCTCCTGTTTTCGATCCCGGTGGCCTACCTTGCAAACGCACTCCGGATCGAGCAGCTGTACCTGGTCGTGTTCCTCGAGGGCTGCCTCGGGGCGCTCTTCGATGCCGCCTATCCGGCCTATGTCCCGTCGCTGATCGGGTTCGACCGCGTCGTCGACGGCAACAGCAAGCTGGCCACCAGCGCATCGCTCGCCGAGATTGGTGGTCCCGGCCTGGGCGGCGGCCTCGTCCAGCTGATCGGCGCGCCATTCGCGATCCTTGTCGACGCGATCTCCTTTGCCGTCTCGGCGATCTCGCTGGCCCTGATCCGCAGCCCCGAGCCGCCCCGCCCCACCAGGGCCTCGCCCACGCCGATGCGCCACGAGATCATGGAGGGCCTGCAACTCGTCCGCCGACACCCGGTGCTCATCCCGCTGACCCTGCGCTCGATCATTGCCCACGTCGCTGGCTCGTTCTATGGCGTTCTGTACACGATCTACCTCATCCACGACCTGCACCTCAGCCCCTTGCTGCTCGGCGTCGTCATTTCGGCCGGTGGAGTTGGTTCCCTGGTCGGCTCGTTCTTCGCCGCGCGGGTCATTGCCCGGCTCGGCTTTGGCCCGGCCCTCATCTGGACAGCGACGGGCGCGTCGATCGTGGGGGTGCTGACGCCGCTGGCGGGTGGGCCCCTCGTACTCGCCACGCTGATGGTGTTCCTCCCGCAGCTGATCGGCGACGGTCTCCAGACGATCGAGGGCGTCGCGGAGCTATCCCTCATCCAGGGCGTCATACCGGACCGCATCCTTGGCCGAGTCAACGCCACCCTCGAGGTCTTCTCGCACGGGATTGCCTATCCGATCGGCGCCCTCATGGCCGCCGCGGTCGCCGGCTGGATCGGAGTCCGCGGCGGGATCGCCGTCGGCTGGGCCGGCATGGCAATCTCGATCCTGCTCCTCGTGCGCTCGCCGCTGCCGCGGGTCCGGCAGCCCTCGGATGTGCCCGCCGTCGAGGATTAACCGAGCGGGCGCGACGCGGCCGGCGCCGCTGCGCTTACCAGTAGTAGCCGGTGATGTCGACGATCACGTGGGCGCTGCTGCCGGCGGGGCCAACGAGAATCAGGGTGATCTGGCGCTCGGCCGCCCCGGAACCCAGGGCAATCAGGCCGCCATTGGCGACGGTCACCCCTGAACCTGCCCAGTTCAGCGTGGACGCCGTCACCGTCGTACCGGCTCCCGGCGCAAGTGCCAGGAAGCCTGCACCCACCGTCTGGGTCACGGTCACGTTGAAGCTGACGGCCTTGGCCCCCTGGGGGATGGCGTCCACCAGGTTCACGACGCCGGTTGTGGGGTCGATCGCGTCCTTGACGTTGATCGTCCGATGGGTCCCGGCCAGAAGCTTGCCGCCGAATGCGCCAAATCGTGAATCGAAGACGCGGGCCGGCGTGAGTGGCACGAGCGCCGCCGTCGCCAGGGTGTACTGGAAGATCGCGCCGACGAACGCGCTGGTCGCGGATTTCGCAGAGGCGTCCAGCAGGAACCAGGCATGACCCTGGGCGAGTGTGACGCCGCTCGGGAAGGTCATTGTCGTCTGCACGACGCCGGGCCCCGCGGGCGAGGTTTGAATGGCGAGCGCCCCGATCGGTCCCCCGAAGCCACTCGCGTCCTCGAGTTGGATGCTGTGGGTCGTGGCGCCGGAGGAATAGCCATAGGCGTCAACCTGCCAGACCGTGGCACCGGCAGGGAGTCGGGGCGCAGCCATGACGATGCCAGTCGCACCAGACGAGTACGTCGAGAGGATGCTCGAATTGTTCTGCCAGACGAGTGTCGCGCCGCTGGCCATATCGAACGTCCCGGAGTCACCGAACCCGACCGAAAGGACCTGCACGCCGGGCAGGATGGTCGGCCCGACGGAAGCGACCTTCGGCCCGACAGGCTGGCCGAAGGGGCCGGCTGTTGGACTACCCGCCAGACTGATGCCTGGCAGGACGAGCAGCAGGAGCAGCAAACCGACCATCGAGAGGAGCCGGAATCGGGAACTCAACAAGGGACCCTCCTTAGCGTCGCAGGACGCCATTCCGGAGAGGGTCGGTCTCGCCATTGGCCCAGCGCAGAGTATGGGCGACCGCATTTTGGTCCTGCGCTGGTGGAGGCCCCAGCCTCCCAGCCTCCCTGCCGCTCATCAAGGATGGCACGGTGGCGGTGGGATCGCGAGAGGCACGGGCACGGAAGACGGGTTGGCTCGGGAGGACGTGCCAGCCAATCTCGCAGCTACGACGTCAATTCGCTCACATCGCTCGCAGGGCGACGAGCTCGAAGACCTCGACCGCCTCCGACTTGCCCCTGAGGGCCGGCGTCCCGAGCGGCCGGACCGTGGCCCGGCCGGCGAGGCGCTCATAGGTGGGCCCGCTGATGACGACGCTGCCGGGCGCAGCGAGCGTCTGGAGGCGAGCGGCGAGGTTGGTGGCGTCACCGATGGCCGAGAAGGTCCGCACTGCCGAGGCACCCACGTTGCCTACCAGGGCAAGGCCTGTGTTGATTCCGACGCGAAACTGCGGTCGGTCGGCTGCGCCCGGCAAGGCCGCAACGGCATGCTGCATCTCGAGCGCGGTCCGCGCCGCCCGAAACGCGTGGTCGGCCTGCCGGTTCGGAGCGTTGAAGATGGCCATCATCGCATCGCCCACGAACTGCACGACGGTGCCGCCCTGTTCGAGCACGATCGGCACGACCGCCCCGAACGCGTCGTTCAGCATTGCGACGACGGCCGATGGTGCCAGGTACTCGGCGAAGGCGGTGTAGCCCCGCAGGTCGGCGAACAGCACGGTCACCTCGACCTCTTCGCCACCGAGTGCGGCGCGGCCCGGATCCGCGATCAGTGCGGCGGCCACGTCCGGTGAGAGGTAGTTGTGGAGCAGCTGGTCCACTCGGTCACGAAGGCTCTCGACGAGGCGGCTCTGGGCGTACGTCGTCCGTTGCGACGCCTCGAGCAGGTAGGCGCCGACGCATCCAGCGAAGACCGTCGCCGCGACGATGAACAGCTGAAGTGAGATTTGCGGCCCGACATCGAGCGCAAGGCCGAACGCGAGGAATAGGGCGCAGTAGGCGATGCCGATACCGATGGCACCGGCGAAGGGATGACGGGTGATCGAGAAGCCGTACCCGGCCGTCAGCATGATCCCGGGCATCGCGTACACCGCGAACGTGCCGGTGACTGTGGTGAGTGTGAGACCGCCGTCCCTGCCACAAGCTGCTGACCGAGGCCGATCGCGTCGCGTCGGCGCTGCGTCGTGGCCCACCGGCTGATGGCCGCGCTGACCAGGCAAACGATGACCATCGCGCCGCAAATGAGCCACGTCGGGCCCGCTGCGATTCCAAGTGTTGGTGGCGCGATGATGGCGACCACAACCCAGTTACCGATCGCGACAAGACTGGCCGTGCGGACGCGCCGGATCCCGTCAGCCTCGTCGTCGTGCTGGTACGCGTCCTCAGCCCTAGATCGGCAAAACGCAGCGTCCGCGAGCCCCGCCGGTCCCAGCCCGGAGGAAGAGCCATGTCACCAGTGTATCGATGACCGTAACCCTATTCGGCATGCCAAGGCATCGTCACTTGGGCGCTCATGCGTTTGCGGATCACCGTCAATGAGGGGCCACTGGCGCGCTACCTTGTGAGCGTGAGTCGTCTCTCGATCCGGCCGTTCTATGAAGACTGGCCGGTCTATCACCGCCAGATCGTCGACCTCGTTCGCGGGATGCCCGATGACCAGCTCGCCGTCCGGCCTGCTCCAGACCGCTGGCTGATCTGGGCAACGGTCGGCCACATGGCCGGAGTCCGAATCTTCTGGCTCTGCTACGAGATTGGGGAGCCGGGGATCGAAGCGACCCCCTGGGCCGACCCCGCCCAGACGGGCTGGGAGGAGGACCTCGACCACCCGCGCGGGGCGGAGGAACTCGCACAAGCCCTCACACGACGCGTACCACGCGGGCGAGGTCTCTCAGGCACTCGGCATCGCGGGCCTTCCCCAGATCGACCTGTGGCCTCGCGAGGACCACGCGCTCGAGTGAGACTGTCGTCTCGCCCTCAATACGAAGAGACCTGGCCCTCGAGCCGGCTGGTCACAGCCGACCCAGGATTGCTGCGGCCAGAACTTTCTCCTGCGCCACACCGTGGTCGGCAAGCGAGTCGACCTGCGGACCGTCGATGATCAGCAGGAAGCCATTGCTACCCTTTCGGGCGTAGACGAGCGAGCCATTATTCCCACTGGCGGTCCACGCTTCATCGCCGAGGCCGGCAATGGCGGTCGGCGCGCTCCCATTGGCGCTTGCCGCTTCCCTGATGGTGGTGTTCCAATCTCCGACGGTGAGGTAGACATTCGCGGCGAAATCGCTACTCGACCACGCGCAGTCCAAGTGCGCGACGGCCGACGTGCCCTGCCCGAGTGCCTGCCCAACGGCGGTGTCGACCTCGGCCTGGGTGAGCAGGGAGCAGGGCTCGGCGATCCCACCGGCACCCGGACCCGTCGAACCTGCAGCGACAGGAGGTGATGCCGGCTGGGCAGTTACCGCTTGCGCGGTTGGTGCTGCGGCCGCTGAGCTGCTGGGTGCCGACGCCACCGAGCCGCCGGGCACTGAGGTCGCCGCCGGCGTGCCTGCTGCCCCGCATGCACCGAGCAGCACGGCCATGCCGGTCGTCAGGAGGAGGTGTCTGGATCCAAGCCTGGTGATCATGTGGTTCCCTTGTGTGGTTGGTGTACCTGTCGCTGGATCGTCGGAAGATGACGATGGCTCCAGCCGACCCAAAATGCCCTCCGTCGCTGACCAAACGCTGATGGACGTCACCCGGCCGACCTTGCTCAGTGAGCGAAGATGGGCGGATGGGTCGGCGACCCTCGACCTAGAACGGCGGTTCGAGGTAGATCTCGTGGGTCGCGTCGGTCGTGCAGCCGCCATGGATCCGGTCGCCTTCGCGCAGGACCACCATGCCGGTATGGTCGAGAACTTCGATGGTCGGGTTGAACCGGGCTCGGTAGCCGATCGGCCACGCCACGTTGACCCGGGTTCCGACCTCGGTCACGAGCCACGCGAGCTGGGGATCGTCCGGATCACCGTGGAGGATGGCGTTCAGGCCGACCCCGGCACAGGGGGCTCCTTCCGGGAGGCCCTTGGTCAGCGGGCTGGTCCCGGATGCCCACGGCTGATCCCGGTTGGCCGTCGGAGGGCCTTCCGCGCATCCAGCGAGTAGGAGCACAGCCGCCACGGCTACCGCGAGTCGCTTCATCACCTTCTCCAGACGTCCATGTACGAGCCGTCGCTGGCCACTACCCGCTCGTCTGAAAGCGTCAGGAAGGCGGCGTCGATGAGCCTGGCCCCTCACTAGGTCCGATCTCGTCTGGCCCTGGGATTGTCGCGGAGGCAAGGATGGCCGCGAACGCCGCCTCTCCTGCTTGATGATCCGGACCAGAGAGGCAGGCATCCACCCCGATCCACTCGCCTTGTCTTGGGGTCGCCGCTATGGCCACGTCGATTGACTCGTCGCCACCGATCGACGCGCAGCCCGAGTCAGCCGAGGCCACCTTTCGCCAGGCTGGGCGAGTGCCGACAAGGAGCGGAGTCCCGCCGGTCGGCGGTTCGTTGCCGGGCATGCCGTAGAGGCGCCAGGCAATGACAGCACCTCCACGGTCCAAGTGCATGAACGGCCATGGACCGGACACAGCGCCACCACCGTTGCTCGACTGGACATCGCTCGGAAGGTCCTGTGGGCCAACGAAGACGATCGGAATATTGCCGCCTGGGTTGATCGAGCCCTTCCGCTGGCTCCAACTCGCCGGGAAGTCGAAGGTGACGACGTCCAAATCACTGGAGAAGTGCTGGAACGCGGCCGGATTGCCCAGAGTGGAGCCCGCCGGTGCTTCCGTGGCGCCTCGAATCGGTGGAGACGGGGTCAAACCTCCGGCCTGCCCCGCGCACGCGCCAACGGTCAGCGCGATTGCGACAGCCCACGCGGTCGCCCGGAGTGGCCGGGGTCGAGTCGGACGAGAGGGCAGTTGCCTCGGAACGCCGACGGATGGCATCCCACGTCGACGCCGCCGCTTCGAAGCGGATTCTGTGCCACGCGTGGTTAGCGCCACTGGAGTTGTCATCGTGCTAGAGACGGTGGACCTTCAGAGATGGTTGCACAAGCCCGGAAGAGGTCCTCTCCGCCCACGTTGCGCCTCTTGCATTCACGCCTCGCATTGGTGCATACTGAACCATATGGTGCAGTATGCGATCAGTCGACTCGATGCCTCGTTCGCCGCACTTTCGGACGGCACCCGACGGGGCGTTTTGGAGCAGCTCGGACGGGCCGACGCGTCGATCACGGATCTGGCCCAGACGTTCCACATGACCCTCACCGGCATGCGCAAGCACGTGGGCGTCCTCGAGCGGGCCGAGCTCGTCACCACCGAGAAGGTCGGGCGGGTACGGACGTGCCGCCTCGGGCCGCGCCGCTTCGACGACGAGGCGGCCTGGATCGAGGAGTACCGGCAGCTCTGGGATTCCCGCTTTGACGAGCTGGACAAGGTTGTTGATGAACTGAATTGGAAGGAGCACGTCGATGGACGCAGCAATTAGGAGCGAGCCCACCAACATGGCCGGCACCACGACGGTGGACCGACCGACCGACCGTGAGCTCGTCATCACCCGAATCGTCAACGGCCCAGCGCGCATCGTGTTCGCGGCCTGGACCAAGCCCGAGCTGCTCGAGCGGTGGTGGGCGCCGAAGTCGTTCCCCATCAAGCTGCTTTCGTGCGAGATGGATGTTCGTGTCGGGGGCAGGTACCGGCTGGTCTTCGGCTACGAGGGCTCGACCATGGACTTCTTTGGTCGCTACGTCGAAGTGACACCGAACTCGCGCCTGGTCTGGACCAACGACGAAGGCGGTGAGGAAGCGACGGTCACCACCGTGACCTTTGAGGAAACGGGCGGCAAGACGCTGGTGGTCGTGCACGACCTCTATCCCTCGAAGGAAGCGCTCGACGATGCGATCGAATCCGGGTCGACCACCGGGATGCCCGAGGCGCTCGGGCAACTGGACGAGCTCGTCGTCACCCTGGGCGAGAGCGCCGCGTAGGAGCGCTCGCCCGGACCGGCCTACACTCGTCGACCCAGAGGCACTGGACGAATGCGAAGGATCACGGCGGCGCTTCTCGCGTGGACGGTCGTATGGATCGTCGTCGTCTGGGCAATCGACCCTGCTTCGACCGCCGACGTGTTGTGGCCTGCTGAGCTTGGCCTGTCGAAGCCCTCAACCTGGGTGCTGTTCGAGATCTGGGCAGTCGGCTTCGTCGTCCTGGGTTGGATCTGGAACCGGGTGCCTGCCGGGACGACGGATCAGGCGAGATTTGCTGGTCGGTCGGTGCGCAGGATGACCCGCGTGATTCTCGGCTGGACAGCCCTGTGGATCGGCTTGTTCGTGACCTGGGCGTTTGATCCGGGTCTAGCAATGATTGGCGATGGCCCGATTGGTGGGGCTGCCAAGGTGATTCGCCACAAGCCCCTGGAGTCACAGCTCCTCGATGAATGGTTTCTCGGCTTTCTCATCCTCGGCGTGATGTGGGTTTTCCTGCGCTGGTGGAGCGCCCTCCATCAGCAGTCAAGTCCCGAGACCTGGTAGCCGGTTCTGTTCGGGCTCGCCTCAGTCCGGCTCGTGATTTGCGATTGCCGCCCGCGACCGGTCCTAGCGCAGACAGGTCACATTCGAGTAGTACAGGACGAACGCCAGCCAGCCGGTGCCGAAGCTCACCAGGCTGCCGAAAACGATCGCGAGTAGCCAGGATGAGCGCCCTGCAAGCCGGGCGACGAGGAACAGGCTCGCGCCCATCCCAATCCCGACGATCGCGCCAACGACCAGGCAACCGCCCACATACCCAAGTGCGCTGCTGCCGCCACTGCTCTGGCACGAGCTGTCGGTGCCAGCAGCCGTCAGGAAGACCAGGGCCACAACCAGGCCCACGGTCGTTCCGAGGATGGTCGCGCCACGGTTGATTTCGCGGCCGCTGAGCCCCCTGGACGCGAGTCCACCGAACACCGGAGCGACGCACCAGATTCCGATGACCAGCCATTGGGCCGTGGCCAAATCGAGTGGCCCAAGTGACTCGTGCTCGCCGGCAGTCAGGAAGACCGCAAATGCCAGTACGAGGATCCCGACAGGAACGAACACACCGCGCGCGACGATCGAGTTGGTCATGGCTAGAAGGCGGACCTTGAACCTTTCATGGCATCAGGGCAAGCGGGCAGCTACCAGGCTCCGGGACCGGCGACGTGCTCGGCTTCACCCCGAGTCCGCCAAACGGTTGCCGGCGCGTGGACGTACGAGGTAGTCGACTCAACTGGCCACGTTCTGGCGACGGGCGACCTCATCGTTCAGGGCCTCAAGACGTCGGCCTGAGCCGGAGGCGATTTCGAGGGGCGACGGCCTCTGCCGGTCGTGGCCTTATTGCCGGTGCACGGATGCGCCGATGCGCTAAGACGCCCTTGACATGCCACCTACCGGCTGTATTGTGCTACTTAAAAGTATCACGTTATGGCAAACGGGAATCGAGGCGTTTCATGCGGTACGTCCTGACTGGTGCCACCGGCACGGTGGGTCTGGCCCTCGCTCGCGACCTATGCGCGGATGGCCAGGATGTGGTCGTCCTCAGCCGTCGGCCTGACCATGCCCGACGGATCCTTCCGGCGGAAGCGGGGGTAAGGGCATGGTCGGGCAAACGAGATGACGGCGACCTTTGCGCGGCCCTGATCGGGGCAGATGTGGTGGTCAATCTCGCCGGCGCCAGCATCGGCAGCCGACCGTGGACCAGCGGCCGCAAACGCGAGATCCTGGCGAGCCGCGTGCAGGCCACCGAAGCGCTCGTTTCGGCAATGGCCGGTCTCGGGCCCACCGATCGACCTGGGGTGCTCATCAACGCCTCTGGTATCGACTTCTACGGTGACCAACCTGAGGGAGTCTGGGCCGAGGACGCACCGGCCGGCGACAGCTTCCTGGCCAGGGTGTGCGCGGCGTGGGAGGCAGCGGCGGCCCCGGCTGAAGGTCTCGGCGTCCGCGTCGTCTGCGTGCGCACGGCGCTCGTCGTCGCCCGCGATGGGCCGGCATTCCGGCTGCTGGCCTTGCCCTTCCGGATGTTCCTTGGTGGTCCCGTCGGCAGCGGCCGCCAGTGGTTCACGTGGGTCCACATCGCCGATCTCGTTGGGCTGTACCGCCTGGCCGCGACCGATCCCGCAATCAAAGGTCCGCTCAACGCCGTGGCTCCGGAGGTCGGCAGCGAGGCCGACGCCGCCCGGACGATCGGGCAGGTTCTCCATCGGCCGGCGCGCCTGCGGGTCCCGACCTGGTTCCTGCGAGCGGTCCTCCGTGCCCAGGCCGACGTCATGCTCCACGGGCGCCAAGCGGAACCCCGGGTGGCGCTGGACCACGGCTATCGATTCAAGTTCCCAACGATGCTCCTCGCGTTTAGCGACGTTCTCAGCTCTCGCTGAGGCAGGCGATGATCACGTCGCTCGACTCGCCGTTCGAGATTGGAGCCTTGGCCGGTGATCCCGCCAGCCTGCCGCCCGCGTTTCGCGCCCAGTTCTTGGGATCGCCCGAGGATGGACTCGAGACCCATCTCGTGGGGACGATGGACCGAGTCTGGCATCGGCATCGCTGGCTCTGGCCGGTCTTGTGGACCCTGGCCAAGTTCGACACGCTGTTTCCGGAGACCGGCCGGGCGATCCCGGCGACCATGACGGTCCGCAACTATCGCGACGCTGCCGGCCGGCCCACCCAAACGTGGGAGCGCACATTCGCCTTTGGCGACCGGGTGCGTCACTTCGATGCCCGGATCACGCTCGATCCAGCTCATGGTCGGGTGATTGAGCACACCGGTCCCGGCGGCCGGCTTGCGGTGCCCTGGCGGATGGCACTCGTCAACCAGCGTCTCCAGATTGACGCCTTGTCGGTCTCGCTCCGCCTCGGACGCTGGCTCGTCCGACTGCCCGATTTCTGCTGCGTCCGGGTTCGGGCCATCGAAACTGCCGATCCACTCCGATCCGACCAGATCCACATCGACCTGTCCTTGACACACCCGTGGCTCGGCCCGATCTTCGGCTACGAGGGCACATTTCGGGCCGCACGTCGGCCGGTGCCGGCGTGACTAGCCCGCCGCGGACGCTCGAGCAGTGGCGCCCCTGGTTCTACGCCGCAGCCGTCTACAACCTGCTGTGGGGGAGCTGGGTAATCCTCGTCCCGACCGCGTACTTCGACCTGATCGGGATGACCCGCCCGAACATCCTGCCGATCTGGCAAGTCGTCGGGATGTTCGTCATTCTCTGGGCGCCCGCCTACTGGTGGGTCGCTCGGTACCCCGATCGACACGCGCACCTGGTATTGATCGCGATGGCGGGCAAGATCCTCGGACCGATCGGGCTCGTCGTGGGAGTCGCGACCGGAACCCTTCCGATCGCCTTCGGCCTGACGATCGTGACCAACGATCTGATCTGGTGGCCGGCCTTCGCGACCTACCTCCGGGAGGTTGCCGTCCAGAATGGCGGTTGGCGTCGCTTGTTGAGCGGAGCCTGATCAATCCGACTCCATTTTGGAAATCGGACGAATCCGACACGGGGCTTCAGGCGATGACTCACCCGTTTCCGCTCCAGCAGCCCTCTAGGAGATGTGACGACCGAAGGTGAGCCGCGCATCGGTACCACCGTGCAGGCCAAGGCCGGCGGCCGGGTCGACCCAGCGCTCCTTTATGTGCACGCGCCGGTATTGCTGGCGGCCGCACGAGCAATCGTGATGAACGAAGCCGAAGCGGAGGATCTGGTGCAGACGACACTCGAGATCGGTCTCCGTCGCATCGGCCAACTCCGTGATCCGGCGGCACTCCGAGGATGGCTCCTCGCGATCGAAACCCGGGAGGCATTTCGGCTGGTCCGCCGCCTGCGCCAGTGGGTCCGGCTGGACATCGAGGTGGCCGAGCCCGTCGTGACCACTCCCGATCCCACCGATGCGATCCAAGTTCGCCACGCGCTCGCGAGCCTGCCGCGCCGGATGCGGGCGGCTGTAGTCCTGCACCACCTGGTCGGTCTGTCGGTGGCCGAGACGGCGGTCGCCCTCGGAGTCCGCGACAACACGGTCAAATCACAGCTGAAAGTTGGGCTCAGCCGGCTCCGAGCAGAGCTGGGCCATGAGTGAACCCACGGATCGGGCCGGCTTGACCAACGACCCGGAGGTTCTGCTGCCCCGCGTTCAACGGTGGTTTGCCAGCGAGTTGTCGCGTGCCCAGGGCGATTTGGAACGCGGCTTGCTCGCGCGGCCTAGCCGGCGGCACCAGGGCTCAACGGCGAGCCGTCGGAGGATCGTCTGGGGTAGCGTTTTGAGCGGTGGCCTGGTCGCGGTTGTGGTCGTCGCCTTCGCTGGCGGCTTGTTGGGCGGATCACCGAGTCCGACGCCGTCGGTGGCTTCAAATCAGCCATCGCAAGGGTCGTTGCCCAGCGTGGTTCCATCTTCGCCGGCCCGCGGCACCGTGATCGGTGCGAACGGCTTGCCCCGGTCGATCGATGATGAGCCGGTTCTTGATGTGGCCGACGCCATCGTCAGAGCGAGTGTGTCGACCGACGCCTCCAGCTTTCTCGTCGGAGGCTGGCTTTATGGGACGAAGGCCGCCTGCCCGATTCCCGTTCCGCGTACGCCGGCGCTCCTAAATACGGGCCTGTGCGGGGGCGGACCGGCGCTCATCGCGGTTCCGCCTTACGGTCCGACCGGCCAACCTGGGGTTACGTTGGACAACACCTCGGTCCTGTGGACCGTCTTCCTACGTGGAGTGAGCCCACCCGAACCGCAGCGGCCTGTGGGCGTGCTCAATCTCGCGCTCGTCCTCCGTGTCCACACCCATGACCCATCGGCTTCGACGTGCCCCTCGACCCTCCGTGAGCAATGTGACTCCGCCGTCGTGGTAAGTGCCGTTCTCTGGCAAGCAGCGATACCCACCCCGGAGCCGAGTCAACCGAGCTCAAAGCCCACTTCGCGACCGGGGTTCAGGCCGACCGGCTCGATGTCGGTGTTCCGCGACATCCACACGGCCACGCTCCTGCCCGATGGTCAGGTGCTGGTCGCGGGTGGCGGCTACTCGGTCAGCGCCGGCTTCGATGCGCTGGCCGAGGTCGTCCTCGACTCGGCCGAGCTCTATGACCCGGCGACTGGCAGGTTCAGCCCGACCGGCTCCATGGAGACCCCTCGGCTGGAACAGACTGCAACGTTGCTGCCGAGTGGCCTCGTGCTCATCGCCGGTGGCTGGGATGACACGGTGACGTTAGGCTCGGCCGAATTGTACGACCCGGCGACGGGCACGTTCAGCGCAACGGGTTCGCTGTCCGTCGCACGCTCGGGTGCCACCGCCACCCTCCTTGCCGATGGTCTGGTCCTGATCGCGGGTGGCATTGGGAGCAATCGGTTCGGCGTGACCTCAGCCGAGTTGTACGACCCTGCGAACGGGACATTCAGCGCCACCGGGGCCATGGCTTCCGTTCGAACCGGCGCAACCGCCACGCTCCTGCCCGACGGGCAGGTCCTCATCGCTGGCGGCCAGGTCCCAGGCAGCGACACTGGGTCAGGGATCCTCGCCTCAGCCGAGTTGTACGACCCCGCGACCGGCACATTCCGTTCGACTGGTGCAATGACGACTTCTCGGGTCGGGTTCACGGCAACCCTGCTCGACGACGGGCAGGTCCTCGTGACCGGTGGCGCGACAGCGGCGGAAAGCTCGCGGTCGCTCGCTACGGCCGAGCTCTACAACCCTGCGACCGGAACCTTTGCCTTGACAGGCCCGATGAGTGTTCACCGCGTCCGCCAGACGGCGACGCTGCTACCGGATGGCCGCGTCCTGGTGGCCGGCGGGGACGATACCCTGATCAGTGGGCCACCGGATAGCGCGGACATCTACGATCCCGGCACAGGCACGTTCACGCGCACGGGTCCGATGACCGATGCACCGCGGGGTCACACGGCGACGCTGCTACTGGATGGCAGTGTGTTGATTGCCGGCGGCAATGGCGGCGGGAAGTCGGCCCAGGTGTATCAGCCGTAGCAGGCGCCCCGGGTCATCCGCGAGCGTCTGGTCGGTCAAGACCGTTGCCCTGGCTCTTCGACCGTCTTGTAGACGGTGAGCTCGCACGACTGGTTCCGCCAGCAGGTGGAGGCCGTGCCCCGAACCAGAACACCTATCTACCTGCTTGATCCGTGGGCTAACGTTCGCCCATGCCTGACCTGGTGCCTGGACTGGCGGTTCATCGCGCTCGCGACAACGTTGTGGTGTCGATCGCCCTGTTCCTCGGTGGCGTGTTGATCACGTTGCTCGTGGGGCCGCTCGTGGCCCCGAAGGGCTTTCGGGGCTCGTCCCTGCTCGAGCTG
>JBBRIV010000040.1:0-15204 GCA_038220425.1 Candidatus Limnocylindrales bacterium | reverse complement strand
TCCTGGCGACCGCCGTCCTGCTGGCTTTTGGGGCCTGGCTAGCTCCGGGTGCAGCACGTGCCGCCGACGACCAGCTCAAGCTCGCCTTGTTGCCAATCGGGCAGTCGGGATCCTACTTTGACCTGACGCTCCGGCCCGGTGAGCAGCGCAGCCTGCAAGTCCAGATCGCAAACAACGGCGCCGCCGCCGTCTATGCTCGGACGTACGCCGCAGACGTGTACACGATCATCAACGGTGGCTTTGGTGCCAACACTGCGGTGCAACCGACAAGTGGGATGACCGGCTGGATTGCCTACCCGACGGCCGTGCTTGCGCTCGGTTCGGGCCAGGTCAGCCTGCGTTCCTTCTCGGTGAGCGTGCCGCCCTCAACTGGTCCCGGTGAGTACATCAGCAGCCTGCTCCTGGAGAACGATCAACCGATCTCCGGCGGCGGTCCGGTCGGGATGGGCCAGGTCGTACGCCAAGCCCTCGCGGTCGTAGTTACGGTCCCCGGTCTCCGATCCCCTGCCTTCGAGATCGGTGGTGCGACGGCCAAGGTGTTCGCGGGGACTTCGCTCATCGACGTCGCGGTGGCCAACAGCGGGAACGTCCGACTCAAGCCCAGGGTCGCGTTTGTGCTGACCGATGCCAACGGCACCCCGGTTGAGCGAGCAACGATCCAGACGGGCACGTTCTACGCCCAGACGAGGACATTCGTCGAGTTTCCGCTTACGCAGCTGCTGATGCCCGGGCGGTACCTCCTTGAGCTGGTCGTTGATGACGCAGCCGGCGACGTCCATCTCGACATGACGGGAATCGCGCTCGTTGTCGGAGCGGCGCCCACGCCGTTGGTCGCCCCAGGCGCTACTGGCAGCCTTGGCGTGGCGGCGCTCGACACGACGTTGATCATCGGGCTGACGGGATCGGCGATTGGGTTGGTCGTCGCCCTGGCTCTCCTCAATCTGTCTCGCCGTCGCCGGGCGATCCGGACCGCACCCGGAACGTCTCGACCGGGAGCGTGGGACCATGAGCGGCGGGGCATGGAGCCCGCCATTCCAGGCCGCAGGGCCGACGCCCACCACTGATCGGCTGGGCCGGTTTTTGCCATGGTTGCTCTGGCTCACAGCCCTGACAGCCGTCCTCGAGGCGGCTAGTGCGGCCCTGCTTGGTCAGGTCGTCCTCGCGGCAGAAGCGGTTACGACCTCGAGCTTTGTGGGTGTTCTGCTCGTGGCCCGCCACGAGCTGGCAGCCGGGCGACCGGTCCGGGCGCGGATCACCACGAGCGTCGGCCTGAGCGTGATTGGTGCTGTCGGAGCGTGGCTCGTTTCAGGAATCGGTTCCGCGAGCGCCCTCATGCCGGCCCTGTCGGTGGCGCTGGTGCTGCCGTTCGTGCCGCGCCGGCGCGTCCTGGCCGTCACCGCACTGGCCCTTGCTGGCAGTGTCTTCATTCTTGTATTGGCCCAGGCACCACACGTCGTCCCGCCGATGGTTGACCCGCTCGGAGCAATCTTTGAATTGAGCCTCTTCTCTGGCGTTCTCGTATTTCTCCTCGTGGCGCTCGCGGACTACGAGCTCGAGGCCCGAGATTCCGCTGCGGCCCTGCGCGAATCGACGACGCGCCACCTCGAGGCCACGAGCACACGGCTGTCGATTGTGGCTGCCCTGCGCAAGATGCATGGGCTCCTGACGCCCGAAGCGACGGCGGCCGGCATCGCGAACGCGTTGAGTGCCCTTCCGCTCGTGGACGTGGCCGTGGTTCTCGAGGTCAAGGACGATGGCCTCGCCGTGCTTGCTGAGGCGGGCGAGGCAATGCATCCGCTGACGGTTGGCGAGGTGGTCCCCGAGGCGCGGGCCGAATACCTGCTCGATCGCTCGGCTGATGGCGCGTGGGCAGAGCTGTGGGTCGATCGCCCCGGGCCGGGCCTTCAGGACGAGCAGATGACTAGGCTTGGGATCCAGGGTCAGGCATTCGCGCCGATCTATGCAGGTGGCGAGATCGCCGGGCTGATCGGGATCTCGACCACCGACGGCGGTGAGGCTTCCCGGCTGGTCGCCGACCTCCCGTCGGTGAGTGAGGCGGCCGCGGTTGCGAGCGCGATCATGGCCCCGGCGCTCGTCGCCCGGAATGAGGTGGATGCGGCCAGATCGCGGGTCGCCGAGGTGATCAGGCGCGGCGCGTTTCATCCAGTCTTCCAGCCGATCGTGGACCTGGGTACGGGCAAGACGATCGGGTTCGAGGCACTCACCCGGTTCACGAACGGGCAACCGCCGGATCGGGTCTTCGCAGATGGCGCTCGGGCAGGATTGGGCGCTGAGCTCGAAGCGGCAACCCTGAGGGCGGCCATTCGTGAGGCCGGCCGCCTGCCAGGGCATGCCTGGCTCAGCCTCAATGTCTCGCCGGCGTTCCTTGCCCATCCGGCCAAACTCAAGGCAATCCTCGCCCGGCGCTCGCGACCGATCGTGCTGGAGATCACCGAGCATGAGATCGTCACGGACTATCCCGCGCTCGGTGCTGCGATGCGGACCCTCGGAACAGATGTGCGCCTGGCGGTCGACGATGCGGGGGCAGGCGTCGCCAACTTCCAGCATCTCGTTGAACTACGACCTCAGCTCATCAAGATCGATGCTGGCCTGGTGCGGGGAGCCAATACCGATGTGTCACGGCAGGCACTGATCGTGGGCCTCGTCCATTTTGCCGAGGTCTCGGGTGCCCTTCTCCTCGCCGAGGGAATCGAAACGGACGCCGAACTCGAAACCGTCAAGCGCCTCGGGGTAACTCTTGGCCAGGGCTATCTATTAGGCCGGCCTGACCTCGCGCGAGTCCTGACGAACGCGAATTGATCAGCGTCGTGATCGCCCCCACGGAGCCAGTCCCGGTGCGGCTATTCTGCGTGTGATCAGGCCGACACAGGGGGACCGGCGTGGACCAGCCCGAACTGAGCAGCGCGCCCGGCGCCACCTCCGGCGCGACGCCCGGCAGCGCGATCGTCGCACTCCAGGCGCGCGCCGTGGCCAAGCGCTTTCGCGGTGGCGTGCGCGCTCTCGATGGGATCGACGTCGATATCCCGGTCGGCAGCATCTGTGCCCTGGTCGGACCGAATGGCGCGGGCAAGTCCACCCTGATGAAGGCCTGGGTCGGCTTTGAGCGGCCCAGCAGTGGCTCGGTCGCCGTGTTCGGGATCAACCCGTGGCAAAACAAGCCGGCCGCGCTCGACCGGATCGGCTACGTGTCGCAGAAGCCGGCCCTCTACCGTGGCCTGACTGTCGCCGATCACGTCGCCCTGGCCGGCAGCCTGCGCCCCGGGTTTGACCACGGCCTGGCCGAACGGCGCCTGGACGAGCTGGCCATCCCGCTCGACCAGGACACCCGGACCCTGTCCGGCGGGCAGCAGGCGCAGGTGATGCTGGCCCTCGCCCTGGGTACCCATGCCCAGGTGTTCATCCTCGATGAGCCGCTGGCCAGCCTGGATCCACTGGCCCGGCGCGAGTTCCTGCACGTCCTGGTGGACGCCGTCCGGGCCGACGGAGCGACCGCCGTCCTGTCGTCGCACGTGATCACCGACATCGAGCAGGCCTGCGACCGGATCGTCGTCCTGGGCGGCGGCCGCAAGATCCTCGACGAGCCGATCGCCGAGGCCATCGCCAGCCATCGCATCTCGGCTGCCGAGGCGGTCCCGGCCACGCTTGGGATTCAACCCGTCGGTACGTTCCCGGGGCCGGTCGGCCAGCGCCTGACCCTCTGGCAGGTGCCGCCAGAGCGACCCGATGACCCGGTTCTCCGCCCAGCCACCCTCGAAGAAGTGATCCTGGGCCAGCTGGCCGCCAGCCGAGTGCCGCGAGTTCCGCGGGTACGTGGCCAGGCCCCGGCCGCATGATGCGAACGACGCTCCGGATCCTGGTCAAGACCTTTCGCTTCGAGCTGATCGCGATCGCCCTGGCCTGCCTCGCCCTCGCTGCCGGAGAGCTCTTCGTGAGCGGCCAGCTGGATGCAGCCGCGCTACCCAGGGAATGCCAGTTCAGCCAGAACTTCGGGCCGTTCGGACAGCAGCAGAGCCCGACGCCGGCCCCCGTCAGTGACCCGGTGGCCGAAGCCGCCTGCCAACTGAAGCAGAACGCCTACTACGAAGTGGACCAACGGGCCACCGAGCTGCTTGGCTTTGGCACGGCCCTGCCGATCCTGGCCGGCCTCCTGCTGGGTGTTGCGGTCGTCGGACGAGAGCTCGAGTCCGGGACCGCTTCCCTGGCCTGGACGCTGAGTCGCTCCCGCCGACGCTGGTACCTGACACGCGCCCTCCTGCTCGGGCTGATCCTGGGCGCGATCCTGTTCGTGCCGGCCATCACCGCCAACGTCCTGGAGCACGCTCGTCAACGCCTGGTTGACCCCGGCGCGAGCTTCAACGATGCCGGCGAGCGCGGCCCCGTCTTCGCCATGCGCGGCCTGCTGACCTACGCGCTGGGAGTTGTGGCCGGGGCTGTCCTCGGACGGCAGCTGCCGGCAGTGATCGTGACGTTTGCCCTGACCCTGGCCCTGTTCACCGCGTTCGAGACGAGCGTCGTGCGCTGGGAACGCTCGCTGGCTGACTGGCGCCCAGCCGATACGAACGGCAACGTGGCGGACCTGATGTTCGACGAGGAATTTCGCGATCGGGCAACTGGCCAGGTCGCTGATCAGAACGACGTCATCAACAGCGCACCCCAATCGAGCCAGGGCGGTCCGGATTTCGACTGGATCAACAGCCACTACGAATACGTCTCGCTCGTCGTGCCGGGCAGCCGCTACGGGTTCGTCGTCGCCGCTGAATCCGCCGCGCTGGGGGTCGCTACGATCCTGCTCCTGGGCTTCGGGATGCTGGTCGTCAACCGGCGCCGCCCCGAGTAGGCCCGGAACACAAAGAACGGCAACCCGTCTGGGCTGCCGTTCCGTGGTTGAGCGCCGAGGCGCCCGGGCTCAGGCCGCGATCGGCGACCCGGTCGCTGCCCCATCGGCAACCTGGTCGGCTGAAAGCTCGATCTGGAGCTTGATGTCCTTGCCCACGACGAAGCCGCCCGCCTCGAGGGCCATGTTGTAGGTCAGGCCCCAGTCCTCGCGATTGAGGATGGCCGTCGCCTCGAAGCCGACGCGACGTCCCTGGAAGCCCTGGTAGAAGCCCAGGTTGGTGACCTTGGCGGTCAGCGGCCTGGTCGTGTCGCGGATCGTCAGGTCGGCCGTGACCTTGTAGTCCTCGCCCGAGACGTGCTCGATCGAGGTGACCGCAATCCCGATCTCCGGATACGTGTCCGCATCGAAGAAGTCGGCCGAGCGAAGGTGGCCGTCACGCTTGTCGTTGCCGGTCGAAACGGATGCCGTCTTGACCTTCATGTCGACCTTGGCCGTGGTGGGGTTCTCTTCGTCCACGGTGATCGTGCCGTCCACGTCGGTGAACCGGCCGCGAACGGTCGTCACCATCATGTGCTTGGTGCTGAAGCCGATGTCGGTGTGGGCGGCGTCGATCTTCCAGGTAGTGGTGGCCATCAGGTTGTCCTCGGTAATCGCGACACCGCCCCGGGAGTGACCCGGCTGGGTGGTTGGTCGTTGATGTCGCAACTATATCGGACGGTCGTTGCATTGTCAACTACCTAGGCCCGGGGATCCTCCACGGCCGATCCGCCACCATGTGCTGGTGAGGAGGAGGCACTGAGCGCGACCGGGGTCGGCTTCGGGCTGGGCGCTGCGGTCTCCTGGGGTGCGGCCGACTTCAGTGCGGGAATCGTCAGCCGGAGGACCGCTCCGCTGGTCACGGTGGTCGTGACCCAGGCAGTTGGGCTGGCTGCGGCGATCGTGGTCCTGCTGCTGGTGGGCGAGTCGATCCCGTCCAGTGGCGCCCTCGGTTGGGCGATCGTCGGTGGAGCAGCGGGCGGGCTGGGCATCGCGGCGCTGTACCGGGGGCTGACCAGCGGGCCGATGGGTCCAGTTGCCTCCATTGCGGCCGTCGTCGGGGCAGGCCTGCCGACGGTCGTCGGCGCCGTCGGCGGTGATCACCTGCGGCCGGTGGACCTGGCCGGGATCGGCCTGGCCCTGGTTGCCGTGGTTCTCGTGACCCGATCGACCGAGCATGCGTCGCTCAGCCGCGAAACGGTGGTCGTGGCGGTCCTGGCCGGGGTTGGGGCCGGCCTGTATTTCGTGGCGATGGGCCGCAGCGTCCAGGCGGGCAGCGGGACGTGGTGGCTGATCGTCGCCAGCCGGTCCATGTCGCTGGTCCTGGCGGCGGGACTCCTGGCCGTGGCCGGTGGGCTGGGCAGCCTGACCCGGGGCTTCTCGCCGCTGATCGCGGCGATCGGCTTGGGCGACGTCGCCGGGTCGGCCTGCTTCCTGGTCGCCAGCAGCCTGGGATCGCTGAGCATTGCGGCGGTGGTCGCCTCGCAGCATCCAGCGGTGGTGACCATCCTTGCTCGGCTCATTCTCAAAGAACGCCTGGCCCGGATCCAGCTGGTCGGCATCGTGGCGGCCCTGCTGGCGATCGCCCTGATTGCCAGCCCCTGACCCGCCTGCTGCCCCGCCGGTACCTTCGGCGGCCGACCCGAGTACGATCAGTGCACCGCTTCGCATCCGGGCACTTGCCCGTCGAAGACGAAGCAAGAGGGTTTGAGATGAGAAAGGTCATCAGCGGCGCGATCGGAGCACTCCTCCTGGTCGCGGTCATGGTTGCTCCCACCCTCGCGCACACGGCCACCGTCACCTGCGATCACATCACCTTCGGGAACGTCCCGCTGGGTGTCTCGGCCACCCTCACTCCGGGGCCGATCACCATCTCACCGGTAAACGCGACATCGTCGATCGACGGCACCTTCGAAGTGCCGCCGGCGACCTACCTGATCACGTTCTCGGACGGCTCGATCATCCATGCCCGGACCGTGCCGGCCTGCCCGACGCCCAGCCCCAGCTCGCCGGCCAGTTCGGCGCCGAGCGACTCGCCCGGGACGTCGCCGGGCGGCTCACCAGGTACATCGCCAAGCGCGGCTCCGTCGTCGATCGATACGCCCGGTCCGTCGTCGATCGACACGCCGGCCCCGTCGACCATCGATACGCCGGCGCCCTCGTCAAGTGCGTCGGGCGGGATCCTGGGCGCAACCGCGACACCCCGAACCACGGCGCCGTCGACCGACGCACTCAGCGATCCGACCTCGAACGGGCTGGCGACGAGCCTGCCCCTGCTCGCCTTCCTGCTGGTGGGGATCAACGTTGGGCTCGTCCTGATCCTGCGCACGCCCAGCCGGCCGCACGGTCGCAGCCACCGCCGCTGATCCCGGCAGAATCACAACGGGCGCCGTTGCCGGCGCCCGTCAGATGCTCAGGACTGGAGCGTCAGACGCTCTTGCCCACGGTGCTCAGGATCTTTGACACCTGACCGCCAAGAAAGATCAGCGCAATGATTGCCACGATCGCGATCAGGGCGAGGATAAGTGCATATTCGGCCAGGCCCTGGCCGGCCGTGAGAACGCGTCGAAAACGGAGTACTGCCGCCACCGACTCGGATGAAACGTTGCTGTACCAAGAATAGAAACGAGTCAAAGAGGTCACCTCCTTTCCGTCAGATTCCGTGCGAAGTCTATGAACAGGTGAAGGCTAGACGCCGAAGGTTCGGTGGGTCAACAGTACCCATGGGGTACCAAGGGCCATCCGCCCGTTCAGGATTCGGTCAGGAGGTGCCGTTCTGACGATTGCGGGGCTGTGCGCGGCTTGTCGCCACGGCCGGAGGACCGGCAACAAGCGCGGCTCGAGCTTCTGGTTGTGCGAGCGTTCCAGGACCGACTCGCGCTTTGTCCGCTACCCGGCGCTGCCCGTCCTGGCCTGCCCCGGCTTCGAGTTGGGGAATGTCGATCCGCCCGGCACCGGCAGCCGGACCGGGCCGGACGAGCCGGCCGGTTGACGGTTCGGCTGGCTCGCGTCTAGACTGCCCGGCACATCAGGAATAAGGGGCGATGATCGGGACGAGTACCCCTCGCGCGTCGGCACAGAGACCCGGTGGTTGGTGGAAACCGGGACGGCAGCGGTGGCGAATGGACCCAGGAGCCTTCGGACCAAACGGCGGGAACTGTTCCGCCCAGTAGGCTCCGGCGCCAGCGCCCGCGACAGAGGCAGCGCCGATCGAGCATTCCGGAGCGATCCGGGACGGCTCCGCCGGTCAAAGTGCGGCAGTGATGCCGAATGCGGGTGGTACCGCGGAAGGTTCGACCTTTCGTCCCTGTGACGAGAGGTCGTTTTGATTCGCGGGCCACGCGCCCGGCAGCCGCACGACGAACAATGATGAGGGAGCTCGCAAGATGAGCATCACGGACCCGCTCAGCCTGACCGAGGCGAAGCGCCTGGCCGGCAGCGCCGACACTGTGCTCCTGCGCGCCACCCGCGACGCCGATCTCGAATCGCCGATTGGTGCCTTCCTGCGCCTGGACGACGGGGGACCGGCCTACCTGCTCGAGTCGGTCGAAGGCGGCGAACGGCTGGGCCGCTACAGCTTTCTGGGCACCGGCCCGCGGCGTCTCCTGGAGGTTCGGGGCGACCGGGCGATGATCCAGGGCCGTCCCCTGAGCGTTGACCGGTTCGATGCCGACCTGCCGATCGACACGATCGAGTCGTTGGATCCGCTGGCAACCCTGCGCGCCTTCCTGCCCAAACGACGGGTCCTGCCGATCGAGGGGATGCCCCGGTTCACCGGCGGAGCCGTGGGTGCCCTGGCCTACGACGCGGTCAGCGCCTTCGAGCCGACCGTGCCCCAGCCCACGGCGGATCCGGTGGGTGTTCCCAGCGCGGCCTTCATCGAGTCCGACCTGGTCATCGTCTTTGATCACCTGACCCACACGATCAGCGCGATCGCCTCGCTCCATACCGAGGTGGCCGACCTGGACGGTCGCTACCGGATCGCCGAGCGGGCGATCTTCGAGGCGCTCGACCGGACATCCCGGCCGTCCAAGGCCGAACTCGCCGGGGTCGCTGCCGCAGCGCCGGGCCGAATGGTCGGACTGGCCGACGCGAAGACGGGCAGCGCCCCCCACGAGGCGATCGCGACCAGCCTCGGCCGCGACCAGTACATCCACGCGGTCGAGGTGGCCAAGGAGGCGATCGCTGCCGGCGAGGCGATCCAGGTGGTCCTGGCCCGGCGCCAGTCATTCGACCTGCCGGCCGGGCCGGACGGTCGCCCGGTCGATGGGATCGGCCTGTATCGCGCCCTGCGCCGGGTCAACCCCAGCCCGTACCTGTTCTTCGTCCGGACGCCCGCCTTCGAGGTCGTGGGGGCGAGCCCCGAGCTGCTCCTCCAGGTTGAGGGCGATCGGCTGACCACCCACCCGATCGCCGGCACACGGCCGCGCGGGGCAAGTCCGGCCGAGGACCAGGTCCTGAGCGACGAGCTCCAGCGCGATCCCAAGGAAAAGGCCGAGCACGTCATGCTGGTCGACCTGGGCCGCAACGACCTAGGCCGGGTTGCCCGGCCGGGCACCGTCCGGGTCACCAAGTACATGGAAGTGGAGCGCTACAGCCACGTCCTCCACCTGGTCAGCCACGTCGAGGCCCGGCTCAAGCCGGAGCTCGACGCGCTCGATGCCCTGCGCTCGGTCTTCCCGGCCGGAACGCTCTCGGGCGCGCCCAAGGTCCGGGCGATGCAGCTGATCGCGGCGGCCGAGAACGAGCGCCGGGGCCTGTACGGCGGCGCAACCGGCTACCTGGGCTACGACGGCAACCTCGACACGGCGATCACGATTCGGAGCGCGGTCCTGCGTGCCGGAGTGGCCCACGTCCATACCGGGGCAGGGATCGTGGCCGGCTCGGTGCCCGAGCGCGAGTTCGAGGAAACCGAGCACAAGGCAGCCGCACTGCGCCGGGCGATCGACCTGGCTGCCGGCCCGGGTGCACCCGCGGCCCCGGCCGAACCTGCCACGCCTGGACCAGCACGATGATCCTGGTCATCGACAACTACGATTCGTTCACGTTCAACCTGGTCCAGGCACTCCAGGCGGCCGGAGCCGACGTGCAGGTGATCCGCAACGATGCGATCGACCGGGCCGGAGTCGAGGCCCTCGCCGGCGACCCGGCGGTCGACCTGCGCGGGATCGTGATCTCGCCCGGCCCGGGCGATCCAACCTCGGCCGGGGTATCTGTCGATGCCATCCAGGTCGCCGCACAGCACGCCATCCCGCTGCTTGGGGTGTGCCTCGGGATGCAGTCAATGGCCGTGGCCTGGGGAGGCACGATCGTGCGCGCCCCGACCCTCGTCCACGGCGAAGCGTCCGAGGTGACCCACGACGGGGCCGGGTTGCTCCAGGACCTGCCCCCGGCATTCATGGCCGCTCGCTATCACTCGCTGGCGGTGGACCAGGCCACGATCCCGGCCGAGCTACAGATCACGGCCATGTGCGAAGAGGACGGGGTCGTGATGGGCCTGCGCCACGTCAGCCTGCCGATCGAGGGCGTCCAGTTCCACCCAGAGTCGGTGCTGACGCCTGAAGGGCCGCACCTGCTGGCCAACTTCCTGCGCCTGGCCGGCGAGGGTGAGGCCGGCCGGCTCGACGCCGTCAGCGGCACGTTTGCCACCGGCGGGATGGCCGAACCGACGGGAGCCGGCCGATGAGTGAGCTGGTTCGAGCGGCTCTCGCTGCGATCGTCGACGGCCGGACCCTGACGATGGACGAGGCTCGCGCGGCGATGGGCTCGGTCATGGACGGCGAGGCGACCTCGGCCCAGCTGGCGGCGCTCCTGGTGGCCCTCCGGATGCGCGGCGAGACCACCGCCGAGCTGGCCGGCTTTGCCACCGCCATGCGCGAGCGGGTCCTGCGGGTCCTGGCTCCGGCGGGGGCGATCGACATCGTCGGGACCGGTGGCGACGGCAGCGGCACGTTCAATATCTCGACCACCGCAGCGCTCGTCGTGGCCGCCGCCGGGGTACCCGTGGCCAAGCACGGTAATCGGGCCATCACCTCCCGCTCGGGTTCAGCCGATGTCCTCGACGCCCTGGGCGTCCGGATCGACCATGACGACCTGACGGCGGCCGCCGCGCTCCAGGCTGATGGCTTTGCCTTCCTCTTTGCCCAGTCCTTCCACCCGGCGATGAAGTTCGCCGGGCCCACCCGGCGCGAGATCGGAGTGCGGACGGCATTCAACCTGATCGGACCGCTCACGAATCCGGCCGGTGTCGCCCGGCTCATGGTCGGTGTCGGGGATGCCCCGGCCGCGCCCCGGATTGCCGACGTCCTGCAGCTCCTCGGCCAGGAGCGGGCAGTGGTGGTCCACGGGGCCGGGGTGGACGAGCTGCCCCTCGATGGCTCGGGCGTGATCCATGACGTGACGCCCGCCGCCGTGACGGTTTCGACGGTCGACCTGGAGCTGCTCCGACGGCTGGGCCTGGAGAGCGTGGCGACCAGCGCCCTCGCCGGGGGCACGCCCGAAGAGAACGCCGGTCTGGTCGAAGGGGTTCTGGCCGGGGTTGCCGGTCCGCGCCGGGATGTCGTCCTGCTCAACGCCGGTGCGGCATTCATGGCCGCCGGCCGGGTCGCAGACCTGGCCGACGGGGTCCGCCTGGCAGCGGCCACCCTCGACGCCGGCACGCCGCGCGACCTGCTTGGCCGGCTGCGCGCTGCGAGGGACGCGGCCGTGGCCGCCCGCGCGGCACAGGCAGCCACGGTATGAGCGCCCCGCGCAACGTCATTGCCGAGATCGCCGCCCGGCGAGCTGCCGACCTGGCCTCCGAGCTCGACGGAGTGACCCTGGCCAGCCTGGAACGCGCCGCCGCCCAGGCTTCGCCGGTCCGGGACATCGCCGTGCGCCTGGCCGGGCCGGGCCTGGCCCTGATCGCCGAGGTCAAGCGCTCATCGCCATCACTTGGCCAGATCGTGGCGGCCTCGGACGATCCGGTTGCCCGGGCTCGCTCGTACGCAGCTGGGGGGGCCGCGGCGATCTCCGTCCTGTGCGAGCCGCACTGGTTCGGTGGTTCGGTCGACGACCTGCGCCGGGTCCGGAGTGCCGTCAGCGTGCCCGTCCTGGCCAAGGAATTCGTGGTCGATCGCCGGCAGCTGCCCCTCCTCCGAGCCGCGGGAGCTGACCTGGTCCTGCTCCTTGCCTCGCTCCATCCGGCCATCCGCCTGGCCCGCTTCGTGGATGACGCGCTGGCCCTCGGCCTGGAGCCGCTGGTCGAGGCCCACGACGAACGTGAGCTGGACCGCGCCCTGGCCACCCGAACGCGCCTGGTTGGCCTCAACAATCGCGACCTGCGGACCCTCGAGGTGGATCCCGAACGCGCCGTCCGCCTGCGCGAGCTGGTGCCCCAGGACCGAATCGTGATCGCCGAATCGGGTGTCCGCGACCCGGATGCCCTGGGCGGCTGGCGTGCCCTGGGCTTCGACGCCGTGCTGGTGGGCGAGGCCCTCATGCGGGCCGCCGATCCGCAGGCCGCCGCGGCGCGCTTTGTTGCTGCCGGCCGGTTGTCCGAGGACCTGGCCGCCCAGGACCGCAGCCCGCTGGTCAAGATCTGCGGGATCACCGACGCCGCCGGGATCCTGGCCGCGCTGCACGCCGGGGCCGACGCGATCGGCCTCAACCTCGTGCCCGGCACGCCTCGCGCCCTGGATCTCGGCGCGGCCGTAGAGCTGGCCCGGATCGCTCGATCGGGTGGACCGGGAGCCGGCCGGCCGCGGGTCGTGGCGGTCACGGCCGATGCCTCGTTCGAGGAGCTCCGGGCGATCATCGGGGCACTCGATCCGGACGTCGTCCAGCTGGCCGGCGATGAGCCGCTTGATCTCGTCCGGCGGCTGGACCGGCCGACCTGGAAGTCGATCAAGCTGCCCCGCCAGCTGCCCGCCGGCGATCTGGACCTCGAAGTTGGGGCGATCGTCGCCCGGGGCCAGGCCTACCTGGACGGCGGTGCAGAGCGGATCCTCCTGGATACCGCCGGTGGCCCGCACCCGGGTGGGACCGGCGCACGCTCGGCCGTTGGCCTGGCCGCCGCCGTTGCTCGTGCCCTGCCGGTGGTCCTCGCCGGCGGCCTCGACCCGGCCAACGTCGGTGCAGCCGTGCTGGCCGTCCCCGCGATCGGGGTTGACGTCGCGTCCGGGGTGGAACTGCCCCGAGTGGACGGCGAGCGGCCGCACAAGGACCCCTTCCGGGTTGCCCTGTTCGCGAAACGCGCCCGGGCTGCCCGCTGGGATCGGCCCAACGGGGCGTCCCGGCCGACCCCGGTCTTCGCCGGCCTGCTCGAGACCGACGACCAGGGCCGCTGGGGTTGCAATCGCGAATACGGCGGCCGCTACGTGCCCGAGACCCTGATGGCCGCCCTCGAGGACCTCCAGCGGGCCTACTACGAGCTGCGCCAGGATCCCCGCTTCTGGGCCGAGTTCCGGGCGCTGCTGGCCACCTATTCCGGCCGGCCGACGCCGCTCTACCGGGCTGACCGGCTGGCCGCGGCCACCCTCGCCGACGCCCGCGCCCTGCTCGGCCCGGATGCGGACACGGCCGGCCGAATCCCCAGCCGGCTGCGGCTCTACCTCAAGCGCGAGGACCTCGCCCACACCGGCGCCCACAAGATCAACAACGCCCTCGGCCAGGCGCTGCTCACCCGTCGCCTGGGCAAGGACCGGGTGATCGCCGAAACCGGGGCCGGCCAGCACGGCGTGGCCACGGCCACGGCTTGTGCCCTGCTCGACCTGCCCTGCGTCGTGTTCATGGGCGCCGAGGACATCCGGCGCCAGCAACCCCATGTCCTCCGGATGCGCGCGCTGGCCGCCGAGGTCCGCTCGGTGACCTCGGGCACAGGCACGCTCAAGGACGCCGTCAACGAGGCGATGCGCGAGTGGGTGACGACGGTCGAAACGACCCACTACGTCCTGGGCTCGGCGATGGGCCCCCACCCGTATCCCACGATCGTGCGCGACCTGCAACGGATCCTCGGTGACGAATCGGCCGCCCAGATGCTGGCCGTCGAAGGGCGCCTGCCGGACCTGGTCCTGGCTTGTGTCGGGGGCGGCTCGAACGCGATCGGGATCCTCGACCGGTTCATCGGCGAGCCGGCTGTCCGGCTGGCCGTGGCCGAGGCGGCCGGCGACGGGATCGCCACCGGTCGCCACGCGGCGGCCCTCGCCGGGGGCACCCCCGGCATCCTCCACGGCTCGCGCTCGCTGATGCTCCAGGACAGCGACGGCCAGGTGATCGAGGCGCACTCGATCTCGGCCGGCCTGGACTACCCAGGCGTCGGGCCCCAGATTGCCGCCCTGGTCAGTGGCGGCCGGCTCGAGCTGGCGGCCGCCACCGACAGCGAGGCCCTGGCCGCGCTGCGCCATGTCGCCCGGCTCGAGGGGATCCTGCCGGCCCTCGAGACTGCCCATGCCTTCGCGGTCCTGCCCCGGCTGGTCGCCGGCCTGGAAGGCTCGGGCGTGCCGTATCCGGACGAGGCGGTCATCCTGGTCGGCCTGTCGGGACGCGGCGACAAGGACCTGGCCGCGCTCGAGCCGGCCGAGCCGGTCCTGGGCCAGGCATGACCGCAATCCTGGGCACGAACGAGACGGCCGGCGCGCGGCGGATCGGCGCGGCCTTCCAGCGGGCGGCGGGGGAGGGCAGGATCGCCCTGATCCCGTACGTGGTGGCCGGCTATCCCGACGCCGAGACAAGCTTCCGGGTGGCCCTGGCGGCGGCCGATGCCGGGGCCGACCTGGTGGAGATCGGCCTGCCCTACTCCGATCCGCTGGCCGACGGGGCCACCCTGCAGCGCGCGTCGCAGGTCGCCCTCGGCGCGGGGGCCACGTTCGCCGCCTCGATTGCCCTGCTTAAGCGGATCGCTGCCGCTCGACCGAACCTGCCCCTCGTGCCGATGGCCTACGCCAACCAGGTGATCGGCGGCGGCGACGGCGCGGCGACCGCCCACGACCTGGCGGCGGCCGGCGCCTCGGGCGTGATCGTGGCCGACCTGACCCCCGATGAAGGCGCCCCGTTCGAGGCCGTCGCCCGTACGGCCGGCCTGGCCGTGGTCTACCTCGTGGCGCCCACGACCGAGCCCGGCCGGCGCGTTCGCGTGGCTGCCCGGTCCGGCGGGTTCCTGTACTGCGTTTCGCTGGTCGGCGTGACCGGCGCCCGGGCATCGCTGCCGAGCTCGGTCGGCAAGCTCATTCGCGACGTGAAGGCCGTGTCGCCGGTGCCGGTCGGGGTCGGCTTCGGGGTGAGCAAGCCCAGCCACGTCCAGGCGATCGCCCGGGCAGGCGCAGATGGCGTAA
>JBBRIV010000039.1:0-15320 GCA_038220425.1 Candidatus Limnocylindrales bacterium | reverse complement strand
CGGTCAAGGCCGATTCGGTGCTCCCTTGATGCATTCGTAGGAGCCCCAGCGTGCTTGGACACGGTTCCGGATACGTCCGATTCGCCCAGGAATCGGCGCTCGTCGGGCGTTAAGGCCCAGTGAAGTGCTCGAGGCGACCATGCACCCGGAATGACCAAGCTCAACCGCTCCGGATTGGCCGCCGAGGCAGTCCGGATCAACTTGGAGCAGCTCGCCAGGCTGGGCGGCGACCTTCGGGCGGCCCGCAATCGAAGGCGCCTGACGCAAGCGCAGCTCGGAGCACGTGTCGGGCTGGCTCGGTCGACGGTCAGTGACCTTGAGCGCGGCCACGGCGGAAGCCACACCCTCGACACGTGGCAGCGGCTGGCGCTGGCCGTGGATCGTCCGATGCGGATCGAGCTTCGGCGCGATGCGCGCGAGGAGCCGGCCGACGCAGGCCACCTGGCCATCCAGGAGCTCGTGCTCAGGCTTGGGCGTGGGGCCGGCCACAAGGGCTCGTTCGAGCTGACCACCCGTCCGTCCGACCCGAGCCGCTCGACCGATGTCGGTCTGCGCGACGATCGCCGGAGGCTGCTCATCCTGGTCGAATGCTGGAACACGTTCGGCGATGTCGGGGCCGCCGTCCGGAGCACGAACCGCAAGCTGGCCGAGGCCGCCGACCTGGCGGTGGCCATCGGCGGCGAAGATCCGTATCGGGTCGCCAGCTGCTGGGTTGTGCGCGACGTACCCAGGAACCGCAGTCTCCTCGCCCGCTACCCGGAACTGTTCGCCTCGCGATTCCCCGGCTCGTCCGCGCTCTGGGTCCGCGCGCTCAGCGAGCCTGCCGGGGCCACGGTCCGCGCTCACCCGCAGCCGCCGTCCGAGCTGGGCCTCGTCTGGTGCGACGCGCAAGCCACGCGCCTGTTCCCGTGGCGCCGACCAGGCCGCATGACCGCCTGGGACCCTGGACCCTGACTATTCCTTCTCAATGTAGCAGTGCGCCTCATGGCCCACGCCGGTCTCGATCACGCCCCGGCCGACGTACGGGCGGTCCGTCGTCCCGATCGACGGGTCCATCACGACCTGCGCGAGGATCACCGGGCTTCCGGCGTACACGAAGACGGCTCCCGTTTCGTCGAGCAAGGTTGGCGACGGATCGAACCGGACCGAGAACCCCCGCGGCCACTCGACATACATCCGTCGGCCGTCTTCGGCACGCAGCCAGACCGGCCAGGCGCCGCCTGACGCCTCGCCTTCAAGCACGCCGTCGACCGACCGGATAGCGGCGCTCGCTGTGCACAGGATGTTGGTCCCGACGGACGACACGACCTTGTCATCGGTGGGCACGGCGATGGCCCCCGACGGAAGAGGGGCCACGGACGAACAACCGGCGAGCGCCACGAACGCGATGACCATGGCGATGGCAGGCGCCCGAGCGCCAGACAGGGGGCTCACCCACGGACCGTATCACCGCGTCCGCGCCGCTTGACCTGCATCCGGAGTCGGCGCAGTGTGCTGGCATGACAGGAGGACCGAATCCTTCGATTGCGGGCGAAGCGATTCGCCGGGCACTCGGTGCGCCCGAGGCCGACGCTGCCCACCAGCACGACGTCGTCGCCGAGCAGGCCACGCTCGACGAGGCGGAGTTGCGCGAGATCGAGCACGCGGACTACTACCCCGTTGCGCAGGCCGCACCCCACCCGGTCGGGCCGCCAGCCGCGGCTGCGCGGACCTTCCTGGACCGCGTGTTCGGCCGAAACCGCCGCTAGCGAGCCCTGCTCAGTGCTCCCGGGCGTACGTCGCGGGGGATCGCCGCAGGAACTTGCCCCGACCCGTTGCCCCCAGGAACGCGCCGTCGCGCACGATGACCGCGCCCCGCGACATCACGAGCTCGGACCGGCCGGTGACTGAACGCCCTTCGTAGCACGAGTAGTCGACATCCATGTGATGGGTCTTGGCGCTGATCGTGTGCTGGGCGGCCGGGTTGTAGATCACCAGGTCCGCGTCGGAGCCGACCGCGACCACGCCTTTCTGCGGATAGAGCCCGAACATCCGGGCCGGCGCCGTCGAGATGACCTCCACCCAGCGCTCGCGAGTGAACCGGCCGGCCAGGACGCCGCCATCGTGGAGCAGATCCACCCGGTCCTCCACGCCCGGCAAGCCGTTCGGGATCTTTCGGAAGTCACCCCGGCCGAGCTCCTTTTGGCCATGGAAGTCGAACGGGCAATGGTCGGTCGCCACGATCTGCAGATCGTCCTTGACCAGGCCGTTCCACAGGTCCACCTGGTGATCGGCCGGACGGAGCGGCGGTGAGCACACGAACTTGGCCCCGTTGAAGCCGTCGGCCATGTCGTCGAGCGACAGGAACAGGTACTGCGGGCAGGTTTCAGCAAAGACCCGGCTGCCCCGATCGCGGGCGGCCCGAACCTCGTTGAGCGCCTCGCGTGCCGACAGGTGGACGATGTACAGGGGCACGCCGGCCGCCTCGGCCAGGCGGATCGTCCGGTTCGTCGCCTCGCCCTCGAAGATCGGGTAGCGGGCGATGCCGTGGTAGTAGGGATCGGTGTGACCGGCCGCAATTTCGTCCCTGGCGACGACATCGATGGCCATCCCATTCTCGGCATGAATCATGATCAGGCCGCCATTCCGGGCGGTCTGCTGCATGGCCCGGAAGATCTGGCCGTCGTCGCTGTAGAAGACGCCCGGGTAGGCGGTGAACAGCTTGAAGTCGGGCACACCCTCGGCCACCAGGCCGTCCATCTCGGCCAGGGTGGCATCGTTGACGTCGCTCATGATCATGTGGAAGCCGTAGTCGATGACGGCCTTGCCCTCGGCCTTGGCGTGCCACGCATCGAGGCCCTCGCGCAGCGATTTGCCCCGCGACTGGACGGCGAAGTCCACGATCGTCGTCGTTCCGCCGAAGGCCGCCGCCCGGGTGCCCGTCTCGAAGGTGTCCTTGGCGAACGTCCCGCCGAATGGCAGCTCCATGTGGGTGTGGACATCGATCGCGCCGGGCAGGACGTAGCGGCCGGTCGCGTCGATCGTCGCGTCGACGGTCAGCCCGGCGTCAGCCAGGTCGGAACCGATGGCGGCGATCGTCTCGCCGTCGACCAGCACGTCGGCGAGCTGCGAGCCCGAGGTCCCGACGATCGTCCCGTTGGTGATCAAGGTGCGCATCAGCTCTCCTCAGGCCCGGCCCGGCGCGAGATCGCGCAGGACCGGGATGATCTCGCGACCGTAGGTCTCAAGGACGGCTTCCTCGTCGCCATTCATCAGGTAGATGTTGAACTGGTCTACCCCGGCCGCGGCCAGTGCGCGCAGCTTGGCCAGGTGGTCGGCCACCGAACCCAGCACGCAGAACCGATCGGTTACCTCGTCGCCCACGAATGCCGCGTTGGACGAGCCGACCTCGGCGTGATGGAGGTAGTCGTAGCCCGAACGATCCTCGACGTAGCCGGTCAGGGCCGCCGGCAGCTCCTCGCGCGGATAGCGATTGACCAGGTCCACGACATGGTTGCTGACCAGCGCCGGGAACCAGCGGGTTCGTTCGCGGCACTCCGGGAGGTCACCGAAATGGGCTGGCGCGGCCGCCTGCACGGCCACGGCGGACGGCGAGCGTCCGGCGGCCACGGTGGCTGCTCGAACCTGCCCGACGAACCACGCGATCAGGTCCGGATCGGCCAGCTGGAGGATCACCCCATCGGCAATCCGGCCGGTCATCCGGAGGGCCATCGGCCCGTAGCCGGCGGTCCATACCGGCAGCTTCCAGCGCCCGGTCCAGGGCAGCGCCAGCTCCGTACCTTCGTACAGGACGGGCCGCCCCTCGACCAGGTCGCGGATCACCGTGACCGCCTCTTCGAGGGTGGCCAGGGTGGTCGGCGGCTTGCCCAGGACCCGCCGCGCCGAATCGCCCCGGCCGATACCCAGGTCCATCCGGCCGCCGCTGATCTCGTCGAGGGTGGCCAGGGCCGAGGCCGTGACCGATGGCTCGCGGGTGGCCGGGTTGGTCACGCACGTTCCCAGGCGCAGGCGCGACGTGGCCCCGGCCATCAGGGTCAACAGGGGATAGGGCTCGCGCCACAGGACATGTGAATCAAACAGCCAGCCGTAATCGAAGCCGGCCGCCTCGGCTCGCCGGGTCAGGTCAAGGGTGTGCTCGACCGAATGGTCCGGTTTGAGCGTGAATCCGAACTGCACCGGGGCTGCCCCGCGCCTACGGGCGGGTCAGGTCGGCGTAGGCGTCGGGTCGCCGGTCGCGGTAGAACTGCCACGTCTGGCGGACCTCGCCGATCAGGTCGAGGTCCATGTCGCGCACGATCAGCTCCTCGTCGTGGGCGCTGCCCAGGTCGCCGATGAACTGGCCGCGTGGATTGACGAAGTAGCTCTGACCGTAGAAGTCGTCGTCGCCGATGTCCGATTCGATCCCGACCCGGTTGATCGTGCCTACGAAATAGCCGTTGGCCACGGCGTGGCTGACCTGCTCGATCCGCCACAGGTACTCGGACAGGCCGCGGCTGGTGGCGCTCGGAATGAGCACGATCTCGGCGCCGTTGAGGCCCAGCGCCCGGGCGCCCTCGGGAAAGTGCCGGTCGTAGCAGATGTACACGCCAACCTTGCCCACGGCCGTCTCGAAGACCGGATAGCCCAGGTTGCCCGGTCGGAAGTAGAACTTCTCCCAGAAGCCCTTGACGTGGGGGATGTGCGTCTTGCGGTACTTGCCCAGGTAGCGCCCATCGGCGTCGATCACGGCCGCGGTGTTGTAGTAGATCCCCGAGGCCTGCTGGTCCTCCTCGTACATCGGCACGACCAGGACCATCCCGGTCTGCTTGGCGAGGTCCTGCATCCGCCGGGTGGTCGGACCGTCCGGGATCAGCTCGGTGTACGAGTAGTACTGGGCGTCCTGCACCTGGCAGAAATAGGGGCCGTAGAAGAGCTCCTGGAAGAGCATCACGCCGGCGCCCTGCTTCGACGCCTCGTGGGCGGCAGCCTCGTGCTTCTGGATCATCGATTCCTTGTCGCCGGTCCAGGTGGCCTGGAGCAGCGCGCCGCGCACGATCCGGGGCATCGGGGTTCTCCTTGTGACGGGGGCCGGACGCTGGCCAGACGCTGGCCAGATGATACGAGTCGATCGTCCGGCTGACCATCGGTATAGTGGAGCGACACCCTCGAACCCACCTGTCGTCTCGATCCGAGGTTCAGCTCATGGGTATCGCCACCGCCCCCGGCATGACTGCCGAGGAGATCGTCCGCCTTTCGCGCAAGCACACGTTCTTCTCCTGGTCGGCCCAGGGCGCGCTTGATCCGATCGCGATCGATCACGCCCAGGGCGTCTACCTGTATACCCCCGACGGAACCCGGATCCTCGATTTCAACAGCCAGCTGATGTCGGTCAACATCGGCCACGGCGACCGGCGGGTGATCGATGCGATCACGACCCAGGCCCTCAAGCTCCAGTACGTCCAGCCGGCCTTCGCCACCGAGCCGCGGGCGCGCCTGGGCGAGAAGCTGGCCGAGATCCTGCCCGGTGACATGGACAAGGTGTTCTTCACCCTGGGTGGCGCCGAGGCGATCGAGAACGCGATCAAGATGGCCCGCCACGTCACCGGCCGGACCAAGATCCTGGCCCGTTACCGGAGCTACCACGGTGCGACCCTGGGGGCGATGACCCTGACCGGCGATCCGCGTCGCTGGGCCAACGAGCCCGGCATCGTGGGCGTGGTTCGCTATCCGGACACCCATCGCTGGGGCGAGAAGGAGCCCCGGCCCGCAGCCGAGGCGCTCCAGGGGCTGGAGGACGTCATCCGCTACGAGGGCGCCCACACGATCGCGGCGATCTTTCTCGAGACCATCGTGGGCACCAACGGGATCCTCATCCCGCCCGACGGCTACATCAAGGGCGTCCGCGAGCTGTGCGACCGACACAACATCCTGATGGTCGCCGACGAGGTCATGGCCGGCTTCGGGCGTACCGGGCGCTGGTTCGCGGTGGACCACTGGGACACCGTGCCCGACCTCATGACGATGGCCAAGGGCCTGACCAGCAGCTACCTGCCCCTGGGTGCCGTGGCCATGCGTCATGGCCTGGCCGAGCACTTCGACAAGAACTTCTACTACGGCGGGCTGACCTACAGCAGCCACCCGGTCAGCCTCGCCGCAGCCCTGGCCACGATCTCCGTGTACGAGGAGGACGGCCTGATCGAGCGGGCGGCCCGCCTGGGCAAGGTGATGCGCGCCCACCACGAGGCGCTCTACCGCAAGCACCCCAGCGTCGGGTCCATCCGCAACCTGGGCCTGTTCGGGATCCTGGACCTGGTTCGCAGCCGCGAGCCGTACGTGCCGATGACCGGCTTCAACGCCACATCGGACGAGATGAAGGCGATCGGCGCCTACTTCCGGCAGAACCACCTGTACACGATGATCGCCAACAACTCGATCCACACGAATCCTCCGCTGTGCATCACCGAGGACGAGCTGGCCGAGGGCTTCGCGATCATCGATGGCGCCCTCGACATCGCCGACCAGGCGGTCCAGGGCTAGCTGCATGGCAGTGGTCGGGCTCGCCCATCCCGTGATCCGGGCGGTGGGCGTGGGCAAGCGCTTTGGAACGGGACCAGGCGCGGTCCAGGCTCTGAGCGAGATCGACCTGACCGTCGAGGATGGCGACTTCATCAGCCTGATCGGGCCGTCCGGCTGCGGCAAGTCGACCCTGCTCCGGTTGATCGGTGACCTCCTGGAGCCAACCGCCGGGGACATCCAGGTCAACGCCAAACCGGCCCGCCAGGCTCGCCTTGACCGCGACTACGGGATGGTTTTCCAGGCGCCCGTGCTGATGGACTGGCGGACGATCGCCGCGAACATTGAATTGCCGCTGGAAATCCAGGGCTTGCCGGGTGTCGAGCGATCCCGACGCTCGGCCGAGCTCCTGCACCTGGTCGAGCTGGATGATCTTGCCAACAGCCATCCCTGGCAGCTCTCGGGCGGGATGCAGCAGCGGGTGGCGATTGGCCGGGCGCTGGCATCGGCACCGGGCCTGCTCCTGATGGACGAACCCTTTGGGGCACTCGACGAGATGACCCGCGAGCGGCTCAACCTGGAGCTGATCAACATCTGGGCCGTCACGGGCACCACCGTCGTGTTCGTGACCCATTCGATCCCCGAGGCGGTCTTCCTGTCCACCAGGGTTGTCGTGATGAGCAGCCAGCCCGGCCGGATCAGCCGGATCATCGAGATCGACCTGGCCCAGCCGCGGACGGCCGAGACGCGCGAGACGAGCCGCTATGGCGAGCTCGTCGGCGAGGTCCGGGCTGCCCTCCGGGCCAACCCGACCGGCCCGCCGTCCGAGCGATGAACCTGATCGACCGATACGCCGAGTTCTTTGTCCGGATCGGGGTCAACGTCCAGTCCGGCCAGGACGTTCACCTGACGGCCCAGCTCGACCACGCCGAGCTCGCCCGGGCCGTCACCGAGCAGGCCTACCTTGCCGGCGCCCGACGGGTGGTGGTGAACTACGTTGATCCGCATATCCGGCGGTCGGCGATCAGGCATGCCCCAGACGAGGGACTCGGCTCGCATTACGCGCACGAGCTGGACCAGGTCAAGTCGTGGCGAGAGCAGGGCACGGCGCTGATCCTGCTGACCGGCGATCCCGACCCGCACCTGTACGACGGCCTGGATCCCGCCCGAATCGCGGCTCTCTCGTCGAGGACCGTCCGAGCGGCGTTCGTCGAGATCCTGCCCTTTGTCCAGTGGACGATCGCGGCCGCCCCCAACGCCGGCTGGGCCCGGCAGGTCTTCGGCGAGCCCGACGTCGATCGGCTGTGGGCCGCGGTCGCGGTCGCCTGCCGCCTCGACGAGCCCGATCCGGTGGCGGCCTGGCGCGAGCATCTCAACCGGCTCCAGGCTCGCCAGGCCGCCCTCAACGCTGCCGGCCTGGACGCCGTGCGGCTGCACGGTGGTGGGACCGATCTGACCGTCGGCCTGAATCCGCAGGCACGCTGGCTGGGCGGCTCGTCGTTCACCAAAGCCGGCATCGAGTTCCTGCCCAACATTCCGACCGAGGAGGTCTTCACCTCGCCCGACTGGCGGCGCGCCGAAGGCGTTGTCCGGACCACGGCGCCGCTGGTCCTGTCATCGACCGTGGTGACGGGCCTGCGCCTCAGGTTCGAGGCGGGTCGGATCGTCGAAATCGACGCGGACGAGCATGCCGACGTGGTCCGGGCCGAGATTGACGGCGACGAGCGAGCGCACTACCTGGGCGAGGTGGCCCTGGTCGACGGCACCTCCCGGGTGCGCCAGGCGGGGATCGTCTTCCACGACACCCTGTATGACGAGAACGTCGCTTGCCACATCGCCTACGGCGGCGGATTCACCGACACCCTGCCCGGGTTCGACGAGCTGCCCGTGGCGGAGCGGATCGCCCGCGGCCTCAACGTGGCTGCAGTGCACACCGACATCACCGTTGGCGGGCCCGAAGTCGATGTCGATGGCATCACCCAAGACGGCCGGGTGATCCCGATCATCCGCGGCGACGCCTGGGTCTTCCCGAACTCGGTCTAGCCCAGGTCTAGTGACCCGTCCCGAACTGGCGGTCGCCGGCGTCGCCCAGGCCGGGCATGATGTAGCCCTTGTCGTTCAGGCCGCGGTCCAGCGCGGCGCAATAGATCTGCACGTCGGGGTGGGCCGCCGTCACCGCGGCGACGCCCTCCGGCGCGGCGATCAGGTTGATCATCTTGATTCGGACGGCGCCCCAGCGCTTGAGGACCTCGATGGCGGCGGTGGCTGAGCCGCCGGTCGCGAGCATCGGATCCAGGATCAGGCACAGGTCGACGGTGGCCGAGTCGGGCAGCTTGTTGTAGTACTCCACGGGTCGCAGGGTGCGCTCGTCGCGGAACAGGCCCAGGTGCCAGACCTGGGCGGTGGGCATCAGCTCGAGCATGGCATCGACCATGCCCAGGCCGGCGCGCAGGATCGGGACCAGCCCGATCCGGTCGGCCAGTTGACTGGCGACCATCGGCTCGAGAGGTGTTTCGATCTCGGACGGGCGAACACCGATGTCGGCCAGCGCCTCGTAGCCCAGCAGCCAGGACAGCTCGCGGACGACTTCTCGGAATTTCTTGGGCTCGGTGGCGGTGCTCCGCAGGATGGCCAGCTTATGCAGGATCGCGGGGTGGCTCGACACGTGCAGGCTGGGCCAGCTCCGGGTGGGCTCGGCCTGGCTGGGCGTTGGCGAGATCGACACGCTGGGCATCCTAGCATCGCCGCGGGGTAATCTTGGGGTGTGCCTGCCAGCCGTGCCCGCGCTTCCGTTCCGGCCGCTTCCGGGCGTCCCAACGCCCGCAACGGGACGATCAGGAACGGCGCCCCGGCGATCCTCGTTCGCCAGGTTCGCAACGGGATCGTCGAGTCGGTCCACCGGGGTCACGTCGTCGAAGTGGATGTCAGCGGGCGCCTGATCCGCTCGATCGGAAATCCCGACGTGGTCGTCAATCTGCGCTCATGCGTCAAGCCGTTTGGCCTGCTCGCGCTGGTCGAAGCGGGCGGGATCGATGCCCTCGAGCTGTCGGCCGCGGAGCTCGCGATCATGGCCTCGTCGCACTCGGGCGAGGACATCCACGTCCGCACCCTCCAGTCGGTCTATCGCCGGGCCAACGTCAGCCAGGCGGTCCTCGCCTGCGGCAACGAGGGCATGCCGCTCGATGCCCTGACCGCCGCTCGGTTGGCCCGCGACGGTGAGCGAGCCGGCCCGATCCGGCACATGTGCTCCGGCCAGCACAGTTCGATGATCCTGCTGGCGCGCTTGATGGATTGGTCGCTCGACGACTACTGGCACCCGGAGCACCCCAGCCAGGAGGCCTACCGGGCGATGGTTGCGGCCGTCTTCCGGGTCGCTCCCGATCAGCTGGTCCGCTCGATCGACGGCTGCGGCATCGAAACGTACGCATTTCCGCTGGCCGAGGTGGCCCGGGCCTACGCCTTCCTGGCCGATCCGGCGAGCGTCGCGGTGGGCGACCACCGAACTCGCCTGGCCGGCTCCATGACCCGGATCCGGGACGCCATGCTGGCCCATCCTGAGATGGTCGCCGGCTCGCGCGAACGGCTCGATACGTCGTTGATGAAGGCCCTGCCCGGGCGGATCGTCAGCAAGGGCGGGATGGAGGCTCTACGCGGCCTGGCGATCCTCGGCTCGGACCGCCGGCAGTCATCCGGTATGGCCCTCAAGATCGAAGATGGAGATGGGCACCAGCGGGCGAGCTCGGCCGCAACCGTCGAGGCCCTCCGCCAGTCTGGGATCCTGGATGGCCCGCCGTTGCGCGAGATGGCCCGCTACCACCGCCCAGCCTCGCTCGACCCGCATGGGCGGGTGGCGGCCGAAGCGATTGCCGATTTTGACCTCGCGCCCGTGGGCGAGCTGATCGGCTGATCGACCCCGGCTACCGGTAAGGGACGCATGACACCAGCCACAGACCCCTATCAGACGCTCGGCCTCAATCACGGCGCGACCCAGGCCGAGATCAAGCGGGCCTATCGGCGGCTGGCCAAGGCGTACCACCCGGACAGTGCCGGGGAGCGGGCGCTGCCCCGATTCCTGGCGATCCAGGCGGCTTACGAGTGGCTGACCACCGGTCAGCCCGGCGGTCCACCGGCCCCGGGGCGACCCGCGACGGGCGCTCGCCGGCCGGCCAGTCCTGGTCCTGCGACGCCCCCCGCCGGCCGGCCATGGTCCGCCGACGCCGAGCGCGCGCGGGCGACCCGGGAGGGGTTCCGCAAGCGCACCACCCGGTCCGCCGGCGGCCCGAATTCCGGGACCAGCTCGGGCCCGGGGACAGGCGCCGGTGCCGGTGCAGGCGGCGGTGCAGGCGCCGGGGCAAATGGGCCGGCTCCGGCGGCCGGCTCGCGAGCGCCGGGGACTGGTCGAGGATCGGGTCGGCGCGGGCGGCCCAAGGCGTCGATCGGGTCGACCTCGTACGACGGCACGGAAAACGAGCCGTTCGAGCCCGGCTGGGCCGGGGCAACCTGGTACGGCGCCGACAGCGGCACCTACTGGACGATCAATCCCAAGGAGTACGCCGATCCGCGCAAGCACGGGCCCGAGTACCTCGCCCGAGCCCAGCGACCGCTGGGGACCGGCGGCGAGGCAGCCATCGGCGCGGAGCCTGGGGCTGCCCCGGCCGCGCCCGAATCGACTCCAGCCGCCGAGCCGGCGCGGGCGGCTCCCTCGCCCGAACGGGCAGCCGGGCGGGCGGCGCTGCCGGTCACTCGCCTCCGATCCCTGGACCCGGCCCGGGTGCTGGGCTCATGGCGCGGCCGCCTGCTGCTGGTGGTACTGGCCTGGTTCCCGATCGGCCTGGCCATCTTCGGGATCCACGGCCAGGTGACCGGCTGCGCCCAGTTCCTGGCCAGCTGCACGGAGCCCGTTGCCTGGAGCGTGTGGATTCCCCAGGCGATCGTGCTTGCCCTCCTGCTCCTGTCGGCCCGCCTGGCCTGGATCGCCGCCAGCGGCAGCCTCGTCCTGATCGGCCTGACCGCGCCCCTGGCCGCCATCCTGACCGCGGGCAGTGGCGGACGGCCGCCCTCGCCGGCCGTCACCGGCCTGCTCCTGGCAACGATGGGCCTGGGCTGGCTGGCCGGCGTGGGAATTGCGCTGTCCGGGAGGATCCCGCTCCCGCCCTGGCGCGCCGCTCGCGTACGATGAGGCCGTGACCCGACACCACATCACCAGTGCTATCTCGAGCGCGGCCCAGGAGTACCTCCTGGCATTGCGGGTGATGGCCGTGGACGGTTCGAAGGTGACGGCCGCCCAGGTCGGCCGCCACCTTGGTGTCACCACCCAGGCCGCCAGTGAGATGTTCCGGCGCCTGGCCGCGGATGGGCTCGTCTCGCAGGCCGGCGGCCGCGAGCTGATCCTGACCGAGCCCGGCCGGGCCGCCGCCGATGCCATCTTCCGCCGGCACGCCCTGCTCGAATGGCTGCTGACCTCGGTCATCGGCCTGGGCTGGGCCGAATCGGACGAAGAGGCCGCGCGGCTGCAGGGTGCCATCTCGCCGCGCGTCGAAGCCCGCCTCGACGAGATGCTCGGTCATCCCGAGACGTGTCCCCACGGCAACCCGATCGACGCAGCGACCGCCCGACGACGGCCGGCCGGGATCCCCCTCGACCAGGTGGAGGCCGGCAGCCGGGCCACGATCTACCGGATCACCGAGGAGGCCGAGGAAGACGCTGGCCTGCTTTCGTACCTGGAAGCGCGGGCCCTGACGCCGGGAGCGGCGATCAACGTCCTGGCTCGCTCCGAGTCCCTCGATTCACTGACCCTCGAGGGACCTCGCGGCCGGGCCACTCTGGGTCTCCGGCCGGCGGCCCTCATCCGGATCTTGCCCGGCGAGGCCGACCCGGCGCTGTTCCATCATGTCCCACGTCCGGAGCGCCAGTGACCGCCGAGCACTCCGCGGTTCGGGTCCGGATCGCGCCCAGCCCAACCGGTCCGCTCCACATCGGCACGGCCCGCACGGCCCTCTTCAACCACCTCTTTGCCCGGCACACCGGCGGCACCTTCGTCCTGCGCATGGAGGACACCGATGTCGAGCGATCGACGGTGGCCTTCGAGCAGGACATCCTGGCCGGGCTGCGCTGGCTGGGCCTGGCCTGGGACGAGGGTCCGGGGCTGCCCGGCGAGCCCGATTCGGGGCCGTTTGGGCCCTATCGCCAGATGGAGCGCCTGGTCCGCTATCGCCAGATCAGCGACCGTCTCCTGGCCGACGACCGGGCCTACTACTGCTACTGCACGTCGGCCGAGCTCGACGCCGAGCGCAAGCGCCTGGAGGCAGCCCGGCTGCCGCCTCGCTACAGCGGCCGCTGTGCCCAGCTCAGCGCTGCCCAGCGGGCGGCCTTCGAAGCCGAAGGTCGTCGACCTGCGATCCGCTTCCGAATTGAGCCGGGCATCGTGGCCTTCGACGACCTGGTCCGCGGCCATGTCGAGATCGACGCATCCGCGCTGGGGGGCGACCTGGTCATCGTCCGCGGTGATGGGACGCCGCTGTATCACTTCTGCGTCGTGGTCGACGATGCGGCCATGAAGATCAGCCACGTGATCCGGGGCGAGGATCACCTCAGCAATACGCCAAAGCACATTCTGCTGTTCCGGGCGCTGGATGAGGCCGAGCCGCTCTTTGCCCACCTACCGCTGATCCTCAACCCGGACCGGACCAAGATGAGCAAGCGCAAGAGCCAGACCGCGGTCGATGACTACATCGGCGAAGGCTTCATCCGCGAGGGGCTGGTCAATTACCTGGCCCTGCTGGGCTGGTCCACCGGCAGCGAAGAGGAGATCCTGGGCCTCGACGAGATCGCCCAGCGGTTCAGCCTGGAGCATGTCCAGAAGGGCGGTGCGGTCTTCGATCGTGAGCGCCTGGAGTGGCTCAATGGCCAGTGGATCCGGCGCCTGTCGGCGCCCGTCCTGGTCGATCGGCTGCGCCCGTTCGTCCAGATCGAGGCCACCGCCGGCCGGATCGAACGGATGCCCGCGGACCCCGAGATCGAGGCCCTGGTCCCGCTGGTCCAGGAGCGCCTGCCCGTCCTGGGGGCCATCGGTCACCTGGTCGACTTCCTGTTCGTGGATCGGATCGAGCTCGACGCCGCACTCCTCGTGCCCAAGCGCTGGGACATCCCCACGACGCTCGAGGGCCTGCGTTCGGCGCACGCGGCAATCGACCAGCTTCACCCGGACGAGTTCGCTCCGGAGCAGCTCGAGGCGCCGCTCAGGGCGCTGGCCGAAGCCCGGGGCTGGAAGGCCGGCGACCTGTTCATGGCGATCCGGGTCGCGCTGACGGGGCGGACCGCCACCCCGCCGCTCTTCCAGACCCTGGTCGCCCTCGGCCGCGAGCGCGTCCTGGTTCGCCTGGGCACGGCGATCGAGCTGCTGGCCGGGCCGGCCGGCGAAGGAGGCAGGCAATGAATTGGAGCACCGTCCAGGCCTGGCTGGATCGCTACAGCGAAGCCTGGCAGACATACGAGCCGGACGCGATCCGGGACCTGTTCAGCGCCGACGCCGAGTACCGCTACCACGCCTGGGACGAGCCGATCAGGGGTCGCGAGGCAATCGTGGCCGACTGGCTCAATCCCGACGGCGATCCGGCCCAGCGTGATCAACCGGGTTCGTTTCGAAGTCACTACGAGCCCTGGCTGGTCGATGGCGCGCGGGCCGTGGCCTTGGGTACGAGTGACTACGACGCGGTTGGCGACGCCCCGGCCCGTCTCTACCACAACGCCTGGCTGCTCGAGTTCGATGGCGAGGGCCGCTGCCGCTCGTTCACCGAGTACTACAACGTCCAGCGCCGCGATCCGGCAGGTTAACGCCCTGTTCACGGCCTGTTGACCCGGATGACCCAGCCTGTCGCCCACATGGCACGGACAATCCTGGTTGTCGACGACGAGCCGACCCAGCGCGAGATGCTGGCCGAGGCGCTGGAGGCCGAGGGATTCACGATCGTGACGGCCGAGGATGGTCGAGAGGCCCTGCTCAAATTCCGCGAGGCCAAGCCCGACCTGGTCCTGCTCGACCTGATGCTGCCGGAGCTCTCGGGAATCGAGGTTTGCCGGATCATCCGGGCCGAGTCGGGCGTGCCCATCCTGATGCTCACGGCCAAGGACTCGGAGCTGGACAAGGTCGTGGGCCTGGAGCTGGGCGCAGACGACTACGTCACCAAGCCGTTCAGCCTGCGCGAGCTCATCGCCCGGGTGCGGGCCCAGTTTCGACGCACCGAGCAGCAGGTTTCGAGCGGCCCGACACCCAACCTGGTGGACGTGGGTGATGCCCAGGTGGACCTGGCCGGTCACCGCCTGTTGCGCGCCGGACTGACCGTCCCGCTCAAGCCCAAGGCCTTCGAGTTGCTGGCATTCCTCGTCCGCAATCCCGGCCAGGTCTTCACCCGGGACCAGCTCCTGGAGCACGTTTGGGGCTACGACTACGCCGGCGAGACCCGGACCGTGGACGTCCACGTCCACTGGTTGCGCTCACGGATCGAGGTCGACCCGGCCAACCCGGAGTTCCTGCACACGGTCCGGGGCACCGGCTACGTCTTCCGCCGCCCGACCTAGCCGACACCCAGCCCGGGCGGCTCCTGACCTCCGGCAGCAGGCGCCTGTATCCTTGTTGGCATGCGTCTCAGCCAACTCTTCTTTGCCACGCTCCGTGACGATCCCGCCGACGCGGAGATGCCTTCGCATCGCCTGCTCCTGCGGGCGGGCTACGTCCGCCAGCTGGGGTCCGGTCTGTATTCGCTGCTGCCCCTCGGGTTCCGGGTCACCCAGCGCGTCGAACAGGTCATTCGCGAGGAGATGAACGCGAT
>JBBRIV010000038.1:0-15389 GCA_038220425.1 Candidatus Limnocylindrales bacterium | reverse complement strand
TGATTACCATGACCCGGCGGCCTTCCGGGTATGACGGCCATGCTTAGCCAACGACGAGTCCGGCCATGGGGCGCCCCGACTGGGCTCCGAGTTCGCTGTCGAGATCGAGACCTGGCTGGCCGGGGTTGGTCGCCTGGACGTATCTGGCCGAGCGATCGACTTCACGGCGTCCGAGAAATCAGGGCTCCTCAACAACGACGACCACGCAGGAAGGCGTCGCCGCGTCCAGGGCGGCGACCTGGTCGGCCCCATGGAGGAGCGCATCAAGGCCGCCCACCTCTCGCAGGGCGGCTGAGACCACTACCGTCGAGGCGCCTTGCTCGATTGCGTAAGCAGCGAGCGCCCCTGGACCGTGCTCCGATGGAAGCCAACCAAACGCCCTGATCCCATGCGCTTCGGCCTCCGCCACCTGGTCGGCGATCGAGGCGCGGCCGGCAGCCCGAAGCCTGGTCTCATCCAGGCGTTGTGAGAACTGGTCTTCGGATCCTTCGCCCGACCACCAAGTTGGAAGTGGCGCTCCGAGGAATGTAGGCGCCTCCCAGTCATACAGGATCAGCGCTGAATTCCCAGCAGCGGCAAGTTCGATCGCCTTGCGCCGCACCGCCACATCGCGCTCAGCATCGCCGGTCACGGCGATGATCGTGGACGTACCTGGCTTGAGAAGGGCCGTCATCAGCGGCGGTCAGGCGGATCGGACGGCCCCGTACGCTGTGCGCCGGGCGCACGATCCTCCTCGCGCTGGGCTGCCGCGGGTTTCGGCTGGCCGGAGCCCTTGGTCGGCCGCGCTCGTCGAGGAGCGTGCGCTTGAGTCGGCCTAGGGCCAGGGCCGTCGTTGGGCATCCTATCTACCACATCCGCTCCTCAACGTACGATCAACCCCGGTCAGCCTAGCACTCGCCGCGTCGGTAGTTGACTCGTCCGGCGTCGGAGCGCGGGCCGGTGACGTATCGGCGCCCCTGACAGTTCAGCTCGCACTCGGGGTCGCCGGCCCCACGCGACGCACTTCTTCGAGGATCGACTGCTCGATCCGGAGGATCTCCTTCTGTGTGTCGGCCAGCGCTTTGAGGATCGCGACGTTCTGCGCGTCGGCCTTGTCGGCCTCGGTGACGGCATGCTCGAGCGTCTCGCGATCCTTCCAGGACTGGCGGTTGCCGGCCAGCGGGATGAGCGGCGCGGCGTACGCTGCCTGGGTGCTGAACGCCAGATTGAGCAGAATGAACGGGAATGGATCGAACGGCTTCGATAGCAGGTAGATGTTCCCGCCGATCCAGATCGCCATGACGACCGTCTGGATCACGATGAACTTCCAGCTGCCCATGAAGCCAGTCACGCGATCGGCGATCCTCGCTCCGAGTGGCGCCTCGTCATAGTTCGCGATGTTGACCGGGTGCTGGTACGGCATCGGTTCGATCCCTTGCTATTGTCTGGGGGTGCGCCATCGAGGGTGACTGTCGGCTCAGGCGACAGGGGTGGCACTCGACTCCTCCTCGATAACCTCGCCTGGACCTACCGATCCGGCCCAGAATGCGGGAGGTCGGAAGCCGTCATGGTCAGCGTAGGACCCTCCGCACTCCACCTTTGCGCCTACCCGTACCGGCAGAGGCAGCCGCGCGGGCTGGTGCAGCCTGTCAGCGGCAGGGTCGGGGCATCCATCGGGTTGTAGACGAGTCCGCGCCACTCCCAGCAATGCCGGCAGGGATTGTCTCGACCGGTGAGCGTCGCTCGAATGCCAAGGGTGGCCAACCGGCGGCTGACGGTGCCGTGTGCTTGGTCGGGGTACTTCTTTCGGAGTGCCTCAGTCCGGGCCTTGACGCCGGGTGGGCTCGGTGGTTCGGGCATGACCCTGATGATGCGCCTTGCCGGCCGAGGACGGGAGGCCCGTCGAGTGAGTCAGCGTTGGTGCATGATCCAGTCTCGGGCTGGGGTCCAGAACTCCGGCGTCCCATCGTCCAGCCCACACCGCCCGCCGTCCGCCTCTCAGGCAACACGCCAATGGCCGGCCTGCTCCTCGCTCAGCCTGGCCTCCGCGCCTTGAGATGGTGCCGAAGCCGGGATTCGAACCCGGACGCCCTTGCGGGCCGCGGATTTTAAGTCCGCCGCGTCTGCCATTCCGCCACTTCGGCCTGGCCGAAGGGTAGCGCGTCAGGGCAGCAGGGCCAGGACCGCCGCGGCGAAGGTGGCATCGGCTGTCTGCACGTCGAACACCGTGGCTCCCTGGATGTAGACGAAGTCGAATGAGCTGCCATCGGCGTAGTCGACCTTGATCACCGACTTGCCCGAGATCGACACGGGCGACGTGACCATGCCCGACGCCGCCACGGCCTGCCAACTGGCGATGACAGCCTGGCGAAGCCTGAGCGCATCCAGACCGGCCACCCGGAAGGCGGTCACGGTGTCAGGCAGCGTGTTCGTCGGGTCGTACACCTCGGCGACCTGGAAGTCCGAGGCGGTCCGGCCAAAACTCTTGATCGATGCGAGCAGCGACGTGCTCGGGATATCCGAACCGAATGCTGACGCGCCGGCGAGGCTCGCACTCATGAACTTCGTGCCCTTGATCACGTGGGGCAGGAGCGCCTCGAGTTCGGGTGCCCCGTGCGTCGGCGAGCTGCCTGGGCTCACGACCGGGCCGGCGCTTCCGCTTGGACCCGGGCTGACCGGGGCAATCGACGGCGGGAGCGTGCGCAGAATGGCTCCCCCACTCGGCGTCGGCCGGGGCGCAACCGTCCCGCCCGACGCAGCCGAGGTCGCAATGGCCAGGTCCACCGCGGTGGCCGACAGCTGGAGCTCGGACGGGGTGACCGAGGGCGCCGCCACGAGGTAGACCACGATCGAGCTTCGCCGAAAGTAGACAGTCGTCGTGCCGGTCGCGTCCTGGATGGCGAACGACTCATCGCCGAGCTTGGCGAAGGTCACGGCGGTCCCGCCCGCCGCGAGCGCGGCCTCGCGCGACCGGGTCAGGGCCAGGTGGTCGTCGGCGCCCAGGCAGTTGAGCCGGACATAGATCGAGGGTGAAGCGGTGGTCGTGGAGGTGGACGCCGGACCCACGAACGACGTGCTGAAGCCGTCGGAATAGAAGCCGCTGCCGGCCAGGGTCCAGCCGGCAGGCAGGGTCGACGGATCGGGCAGGGCAGCCCAGGCCAACGCCCGGCACGAATCGGTCGAGCCCGTCGAGCCCGACCTGAGCACGTTGATCGCCAGCGACGCACCGGCCAGGAGCACGGCAATGACACTGAGGACGGCCACGAACACGACCAACCGGCGGCTCGGAATGGGCTCGTACTCGTCCTCGCCCGACGAATCGGCAGCCATCAGCGCGGGCAGGTCAGGGATCGATCGAACGTAGGCAAGGGCAGAGTATCCGTCGAATAGGCCGTCGGCGTCCTGAACGCCGGCCGGGCTCATGTGCAGTGACCGAGACGTTGCTGCCAGCGCGGCCCGGCTTACAGCCGGCACCAACCTGCATCAGATGAATGATCGCGACGTGTTGGCGGGTCCACGTCGTCGTTTTCCGGCATCTGGTGCAGGAATACGACGAATGTCGGCTCCACCTCGTCGTTTTCCGGCATGTGCCGCAGATTTACGACGTGCCCGGCCGGCAGGTGGTCGCGTTCATTCATCTAGTGCAGGTTCAGGCGCCACCCCGTGACGCCGGAGCGCGTCGACCGTGGCACCGACCGTGGCGACGGTCGCCGAGCCTAGCCCTCGAGCTGAGCCGCGGCCCCGGCGTAGCGCGGATCGGTCCGCCGGATCGGATCGGGGTTGGTTCCGGCCAGGCGGGCCAGCCGCTCGACGATCAGCTGCAACGGCGTGGCGCTGCCCAGCAGGGCGGCAACCGGCGCTGGCAGGCCGGGAGCCTCGGGCACCACGATCCGGCCGAGCGGCGTGAGCGCCGGATCGAGCGCCTCGGACACGCCCGCCGCGAAGATCCCGGCCACCGGAATCCCGATGACCTGGGCCGCGGCCAGCACCTGCCGGGCACGATCGACCCGCTCGGTTCGGGCGCGTCGCTCGGTCAGGACCAGGATCAGGCCGCTGGATCCGTCGGTTGCGGGCAGATGGCCGTGCCCGAACGTCTCCAGGTCGCGCATCGCCGCCGGGATCCAGGTGCCTTCCTCCAGCTTGAGGACCAGCTCCCTGGCGGCACCCCGGTCGGCGCCCGACCCGATCGTAAGGATCGGCCGGGACGAGACCAGGCCCGCGGCGATCGCCTCGGCGGCGCTGGTCGCGGCAGGGCTGAGGCCGGCTGCCATCAGGCCGCGGACCGCGGCCGGCTCGACGGCGACACCGGTCAGGGCCGCACCCACGGCGGTCGCGGCCAGCAGCGGCGAGGTGTAGCCGATCGTGTGGCAGTAGCTCTGGTCACGTTCGACGGTCTCGAGCACGATGTCGATGCCCTGGGCGCCCGGCGCGCGCCCGCTCACGGTGATGATTGCCGTCCGGGCGCCGAGGGCCCTGGCCGCGTCGACCGCCTGGATCGTCGCCCACGTCCCGCCGTCATGGCTGACCGCAATGCACAGGCCAGCCTGCGGCTCGAGACTCGCCTCGAAGGCCTGGACGGCAATCGGCCCGGGCCCGGCCAGCCCGGCGGTGTGCCAGGCATCGGCCAGGATTGCTGCCGCCCCGATCGCGCCGTGCTCGCTCGTGCCGCAGCCAACCACCACGACCGGCTCGCCCGCTGCGGCCGCCGCACGCAACGCCAGGGCCAACCGGAGGGCCGACCCATCGGTCGCCAGCCGGTCCAGGCAGCGCACGGCAAAGGCTGGCTCGGCCGCGATCATCAGGGTCATCAACCAGGGTGGGCCAGCCCGGTCGGCCGGCTGGCCGGCACCCGCCCAGGGAACCGGCGGGCCGGGCAGTGCCTGCTCGGCAGGACCGCCCGCGATGTCGTCTCGATCGCTCATCGGGCCATCATGGCGAACCGCTCAGCCTGTCGTCGTGGCGGTCCCGTCCCGCGCGACCAGGTCGAACCCGTCGGATGGATCGAACCACGGCGGTAGGACCTTTGCGATCCGGTTCCGGCCGCTGGTCTTGGCGGCGTACATCGCCCGGTCGGCCCGGTCGAAGAGGGCGTCGTCGGTCTCGTCAATATCGGCCGGTCCAAGCACCGTCCAGCCAACGCTGATCGTGACCACGCCGGCCGGCGAGTTGTCCGGGTGGGCGATGGCCAGCGCTTCGACTGCTGCCCGGAGGCGTTCAGCCGTGCGCTCGGTGACCGCCGCGTCGGCGCCCACGATGATCGCCACGAATTCCTGGCCGCCGTAGCGATAGACCCGGTCGCCCGAGCGCAGCGATGCCTGCAGAACCTGGGCGACTGAGCGCAGGACGGCGTCCCCGGCCAGGTGGCCCTGGTGATCATTGACCGACTTGAACCGGTCAAGGTCGGCCTCCAGGAGCCCACAGGTCTCACCGCTCCGGTTGATCCGGGCCCGGATCTCCTCGAAATCCTCGTCCAGCCGGAGCCGATTGGCGATCCGGGTCAGGGGATCCACCCGTGACGTGCGTTCCAGATCGGTCAACGCCCGGGCCAGCTCGGCGCGCTGGCGTTCCAGGCTCCGATGCAGGGTCTGGATCGGGCGCAGCTGGATGAACGCGCGAATGCGCGACCGAAAACCCAGCACATGGCCCGCGAAGCTGGCGATGACCGAGATCACGCCGAGCACCGCAACATCGAGCTTCTCGAGAGCGGACAGGTTGTCCAGCGGGGCGACGACCAGGAATACGACCAAGGCGACGATGTACAGCAGCAGCCACAGGCTGTGGGTCCATGTCCGCCAGGTGACCACCTGCGAGACGATCGGCGGGAGCAGGAGCAGGTAGCCACTGGTCAGGATCGCCATCTCCGGCACCCCGATCCCCAGCACCACGACCGCCGCCACGACCGCTGCCGTGACCAGGAACACGACCGGTTCAGGGAAATGGCGGAGCCGGCGACCCAGCAGCCCAAAGCCGACCGCAGCCAGCACGGCCAGGCCGGTGTCGAGGGCGATCACCACGGTCGCTGCCGTCGGGTGGATCAGGCTCAGGGTGACGCCCCCGAAGAGGGCCACCAGGATGATCACGAGCATGCCGGTCCGAGCGCCATTGACGAGCTGACGGCGCTCGACGACGCGAAAGCGCGAGTCGAGGGCCGTGGCGAAGTACTGCTCCGAGCGCAGTGCTGCCGTCAGCCGGGCGATGTTGGTCTTCACGTCAAGCCGACGATAGTCAGCCGGCGTGCACGTCGCTATCACCCATGTGGCGCGGTGGTCGGGACACCACCAGTACCCAGAGTCCGTCAGCTCGTCATTGGAAGTAGCCGGTGATATCCAGGATCAGGTGGACCGTCTTGCCGGCCGTGGGCCGGTAGACCAGCCACAGCAGGGACGTTCCGGGAGGGCCCGCCCCGACCGGCGTGGTGATCCCGTTTGCCCGGGTATCGCCCAGCGGGAAGTTGATCGTCGAGGTGGCCGGCAGGAGGACCGACGTGTCGGTCAGGGCGATGAAGCCGGGCCCCGTCTGGCCGGTGACCGTGATATTGCCGGTGATCGCGAGCGCCCCGGCCGGGACCCCGAAGTGGTCACCGATTCTGACCTGCCGGGGGGCCGTCCCCTGCGCCCCAGTCAGGCCGTTGTAGTAGCCCAGGGTGCCCAGCGGCTGACGGGTATCAACCCGGCGACCGGGATTGAGCGGATGGAAGAGCAGGCCGCCGCTCGCGAACGAGTAGTAGCCGGTGACGTCCATGACCAGGTCGGCCTGGCCGCCGGCGGACTTGTACACGGCCGACACGGTCCCGTCCATCGAGATCGGGATCGACAGCCCGTTGGCCCGGCTGTCGCCCACGGGGAAGTTGATCGTCGAGGTCATCGGAGCGCTATCCGGGTCCGGGGTCACCGACACGTAGCCGGGCTTGGTCTGGCCGGTGACCGTCAGGTTGGCCGTGATGGAACTGGCGTCGTTGGGGATCGTGAACGCACCCCGGACCGGGATCTTCATCGGGACGTTGACCAGGAACGACGTCATCACCCCGATCCCGTGCCGGCTGTCCAGGATCCGGACCGGGCTGAGCGGGTGGTAGCCCTCGCCGCTCCCGTTCAGGAAGTAGCCCGTGACGTCCAGGATCACGTGGGCGTGGTGCCCGCCAATGGCCTTGTACACGGCCGACAGCGAGCCGTCGGGGTTGAGCGCGATCGTGGTGTTGTTGGCCCGGGTATCGCCGAGCGGGAAGTTGAGCGTGGAGCTCGATGGATTCACGACGGGCGTGGGGGTCAGGGCGACAAAGCCGGCGGCATTCTGGCCGGTGACGGTCAGGTTGGCCGTGACGGCCACGGCCGCCTGCGGGATCCCGTTCGTGCCACCGACCGGGAACGTGCGCGGGACGTTGGCCAGGAAGTAGCCGGACAGCCCGATCCCGTCGCGCGAGCTCATGACCCGGACCGGGGCGATCGAGAAGTAGCCCGCTCCCGTGCCCACGACCAGTTGATGGATCGTGGTCGCCCAGCCGCCCGAGGCATCGGCCGACTGGTCGCCGGCCCATACGGCATTGGGATCCTGGGGGTCGGGAGACACGACGGTGTAGTCGCCCCAGCGGCTGCCGGTGTACGTGGACAGGCCCTGGGTCAGGAGCTGCGCAGCGCTCCACAGCGTCGGGACGTCGGTCGGCAGGTTGTAGCGGGCGTACGAGGAGCCGTCGGACGTCGTCGATGAGCGGGTGTACACCGCGTGCAGGAGGCCGCTGCCGGCCCACGCGATTCCGCCGAAGGAGACGTCATCGCCGTTGGTTGCCAGGAGGGTGTCGCCCAGCCGGGTCGGCTCAAGCGTCGGGTCCTGGTTGGCCAGGGTCACGATCCGCATGCAGTCGCGAACCAGCGTGTCGCCGGCCGGCGTGCACGGATAGGTGGACGCGAAGGCGAGCGTATCGGCCTGGAAGATCGCGCTGTCCGGGCCACCGTCAATGACGGCAGTCAGGACGCCCGAGCCGCCGGGCTGGCGCGGGTTGGGCGGGTCCAGGAACTCGGGCAGGACGAGGTCGGTGGTCAGGTCGAAGTTGAGCTCGTTGATCGTGCTGTGGACGACCGATCCGGTGACCTCGAGGTAGAACACGTCGGTCGCGGTCGTGCCGCTGGTCGACCCGATCAGACGCAGGGCCGGGCTGCTGACCGGCTCCTGGATGGCCGGCCGGAGGACCGAGACCAGGGGGAACGGGTCGTAGCTGCCGTGGACGTTGGTGGGCAGGAAGTGAGGCACCAGCTCCACCCAATCCATCATCCGGAGCTCGGAGCCGGTTGCCGCCCCGCTGGCACAGCCCGGCGTGGAGACCGACCCACCGGGACCCATGGCAAAGGCGCTGTCGGTGACGGCCAGCTTGTCGGTGGACGTCCCGAACGTGGGGCGGTCGGGCAGCACGTCGTCCGACTCGAAGTAGGCACCCTGCCAGGTGCCCAGGCCATCGGCCGTGTCAGAGATCGCAAAGTCGATGTAGCCGTGCCCATAGGTCGGGGCGGCCTGGTTCGGGAGGGCATACAGGGCACAGTCCCAGCTGACCTCCGACGCGATCCAGCGCTGTCGGAGCGTGTCGAAGTGAATCCGGGGCTCCGAGTCGAAGGTAGTGAAGCCCACATCGCCGGGCAGGGGCAGGTTGAAGAAGACCGGCATCGACATCGACAGGAGGGCCGCACTGGCGGCCCGGTCGCCGAACGCAAAGGTCAGGTTGTCAGTCTGGATGTAGCCATCCGGGCCCACGCCGATGCCCGGATCGGGCGGCTCGAAGCTGCCCGCCCCCGATTCGGTCTGGCCGGCGACGGCGACCGGCGTCGAAGCCGCAGGCTCGCCCGAGGTGGTCGCCAGGTTGGGTGCAGGGGGTCCGACGACGGCCGGCCCGCGCCCCGACGTGGCCGAGGCCGCCGCGCTTGCGGCCCGGGCCTGCGCCTCGAGCCGGCCGAGGGTGGCCGTGACCACGGCGGGGTTGAACGTCGGCGCGGCGTGCGGCCGAGCCAGGAGCTGCCTGACGTTGATCGTGCCGCGGCTGCCGACCCGCATCGTCACCGGATGCCCGGCCGATCCCTGCGCTGAGGCGGGGACCGGATTCACGGCGAGGATCGGCGCGGCCTGGACGAAGGTCCCGGCGATCAGCACGGCCACACCCAGGGCGCTGGCCAACCGGGCCGGCATCGATCGTCGGATCATGGGAACTCCTCGCTTGGGCTTCCGGAGTCGATGATTCGGTAGCCTACGCCGCTCAGCCCTCGACGAAGACGACTTCCAGCAGGCGCGGGCCGTGGACGCCCTCGACCCGCTGGAGCTCGATGTCGCTGGTGGCCGACGGTCCGCTGATCCAGGTCTGGGGTCGGTTCGGCGAGAGGCGGGCAAGGGCCTCAGGCACGCTGCCGACCACCTGGCCGGCGTGGACCACGCACAGGTGCAGGTCGGGCAGGAGGCTCAGGACCCGGCGGCCCTGGTCGGGCCCGCCGTCGAGGATGATCGTGCCCGTCTCGGCGATCGCCACCGCGCAGCCCGTGATCACCCCGTCGAGCCGGTCGAGCTCGAGGTAGGTCAGCGCAGGTTCGTCACCCACCGGCTCGGTGGACGCAGCCGCGAGCCAGCTTGCGGGTACCCCGGCCGGGACAACCAGCCTGGTCGCATGGCGCCCCGCCAGGACGGCAGCGATCGTGGCCGGCAACTCCGCGGCCGTCGTCCGGTGGACCGTTGCCCGGTAGTCACTCACTCGTTCGACGAACAGCTCGGCGATGTTGGCCCCGGCGGGCAGGGCGTGCTCGTAGTCGCGCGGAATGATGACGAGAGGCGGCTGGTCGGCGAGGGCAGCACGGATTCGCCCCAAGACTGCCGCTCGGGCGTCAGCGGCGGGTTCGGCGGGCTCGGCCATCAGTGCTCGTTCCGTCCGCCGCCGGTCCGCCGCCACCAGGCGCGGAACGGCTCGCGGGCCGGCACCCGCATGTCGCGGGCATGGAACCAGGCCCCGATCGGACCCGGACCGTGGAGCCGCCGGAGCTTGCCCTGCCGGCCAAGGATGCGTCCGCCGATTCCGGCCAGCCGCTCGGCGAAGCCGAACCGGCGGGGCGAGCGCATCGCCCAGGCGGCCGCATGCATCGACAGCGACTCGGCGCTCGGGACGTGCTTGATGGCTTCCGACTGGCGGACGACCTGGCCGCGCAGGTGAACGAGGATCTCGGGAATGTCGATCCGAACCGGGCAGACCTCGAAGCAGGCACCGCACAGCGACGATGCGAACGGCAGCGACGCGGTCTGGGCGTCGACCGGGTGCTTCGCGATCCCGCGCAACTGCGGCGTCAGGATCGCCCCGATCGGCCCCGGGTAGACCGAGCCGTAGGCCTGGCCGCCGGTCCGCTCGTAGACCGGGCAGACGTTCAGGCAGGCCGAGCAACGGATGCAGCGGAGCGCCTGTCGCCCAACCTGGTCGGACAGGACGTCGGTCCGTCCGTTGTCGAGCAGGATCAGGTGGAACGCCTGGGGCCCATCACCGGGCGTCACCCCGGTCCACATCGACGTGTACGGGTTCATTCGCTCGGCGGTCGACGAGCGGGGCAGGAGCTGCAGGAAGACTTCCAGGTCGCGCCATTCGGGCACGAGCTTCTCGATGCCCATGACCGTGATCAGGACCTGTGGCAGGGTCAGGCACATCCGGCCGTTGCCTTCCGATTCGACGACCACGACCGTGCCCGTCTCGGCCACCGCGAAATTGGCCCCGGACACGGCGACCCGGGCGCGCAGGAACTTCTCGCGCAGGTGCAGCCGGGCCGCCTCGGCGAGCTCGGGCGGGTCGTCGGTCAGGCCGGCCGGAGCGGCTCGGCCGACCCGGCCCATCTCGTCGATGAAGATGTCCCGGATCTCGGTCCGGTTGCGATGAATCGCCGGGACCAGGATGTGCGAGGGCAGGTCGTGGCCGAGCTGCACGATCATCTCGGCCAGGTCCGTCTCCCAGACGTCGATTCCCTCAAGCCGGAGGGCCTCGTTGAGCTCGATCTCCTGGGTGGCCATCGACTTGACCTTGACCACCTCGGTCGCCCCGTTGGCCCTGGCGATGGCGGCCACGATGGCATTTGCCTCGGCAGCGTCGCGCGCCCAGTGGACCGTGCCCCCGGCGCTGGTGACCGCCGCCTCGAGCTGCTCGAGGAGGGCCGGCAGGTCGCGCATGACCGCGTCCTTGATCGCGGCGCCGGCCAGCCGGAGCGCCTCCCAGTCGGCCCGTTCCGCCACGGCGTTGGCGCGCTTCGTCCGGATCGTCGAGGTGGCCCGGCCAAGATTGGCCCGGAGCTGTTCGTTGGCCAGCGCAGCCCGGGCGGCCTCGGGGAAGGGCGGCGTGCCGGCAAAGCTCGGTTCGGGCTCGGTGCGCCGGCGGGTCTGATCGGGGGCGGTCACTCGGCGGATCCGGTTGAGGCCAGGATCTCGGCCAGGTGCATCACCCTGACCGGCAAACCTTGGCGGGACAGCAGGCCGCCGATGTGCATCAGGCACGAGGTATCGCCGGCAGTCAGGACCTCGGCACCGGAGCCCAGGACGTCGCTCACCTTGTCCAGGCCCATGGCCACCGAGGTGTCGGCATTCTTGACCGCGAAGGTGCCACCGAAGCCGCAGCACGCCTCCGATCGGGGCAGGTCCAGGAGGGTCAGCCCGGCCACGCCACGGAGGAGCCGGGTGGGCCGGTCGCCCACCCCCAGCAGGCGGCTGGAGTGGCAGGTGGGATGGAAGGCCACGGTGTGCGGGAACGACGCGCCGACGTCAGTCAGACCGAGGACGTCCACGAGGAACTCGCTGAGCTCGTAGACGTGCGGCGCCACCGAGCCAACGGCCTCAACAAGATCGCTGCCCATCCCCCGCTCCGAGGCCAGCCCGGCCACCAGCGGGTGGTGATGGCGAACCATCGCCGCACAGGAGCCCGACGGCGTGACGACCGCGTCGTAACCGGCGAATGCCGCGGTGAAGCCCTGGACCAGGGGGATGCAGGCATCCTGGTAGCCCGCGTTGTAGTGCATCTGGCCGCAGCACGTCTGGCCCGCCGGAAACTCGACGTCGTGGCCCAGCCGGCGGAGCAGCCGAACCACGGCCTGCCCGACGTCCGGAAAGAGCAGGTCGTTGTAGCAGCTGATGAACAGGGCGACGCGCATGGTCAGCTCCCGCGCCGGGCCAGGGTCGTGCGCGGCTCATAGCGTCGAATGTCCTGGGTGGCCCGGACCAGCGCACGGAGGGTCTCGAGGTCACCCGCGACCAGGCCCCGGGCCCGAGCCTGGACCAGGACGTTGCCCAGCGCCGTCGCCTCGACCGGCCCGGCCAGGACGGGCACCTCGCAGGCATCCGCGGTGAGCTGGCACAGGAGCGAGTTACGGGCCCCGCCGCCCACCAGGTGGACAACCTTGACTGATGTACCCGACAGGCGCACGGCATCGCGGACTGCCCGGCCATAGGCTGCCGCCAGGCTGTCGAGGACGCACCGGACCAGCCCGGCCCGGTTGGCCGGCAGGGGCTGGTCGAGGCGCCGGCAGGCGGCTTCAATGCGCGCCGGCATGTCGCCCGGCGCCAGGAACTCGGGATCGTCCGGATCGATGACCGGTCCGCCGGCGGGCAGCTCGCCGGCCGCGATCAGGAGCGCCGGGAGGTGCTCCGGGCTGCCACTCAGCTCCCACGTCCGGAGGGACTCCTGGAGCAGCCACAGGCCCATCACGTTGCGCAGGTAGCGGATCCGGTTGTCGACGCCGCCCTCGTTCGTGAAGTTCGCGTGGCGACTCTCCTCGGTCAGGACCGCGTGGTCCAGCTCGACGCCCACCAGCGACCAGGTGCCACAGGCGATGTAGGCAAACGACGCATCGGTGGCCGGCACGCCCACGATCGCCGAGGCCGTGTCATGGGAACCGACCAGGGTCAGCAGCGTCTCGGCCGACGCACCGGTCGCCTGGCGAACCTCGGCGCGCAGCGGACCAATCACGTCGCCCGGGGCGCCCAGTGGAGCGAACAGGGCCGGCGGGATGGCCAGCTCGGCCATCAGGTCCACATCCCAGGTCCGGCGATGGACGTCCAGCAGTCCGGTCGTCGACGCATTGGTCACTTCGGTCAGGCGCTCGCCCGACAGCCAGAAGCCGACCAGGTCCGGGATCAGCAAGATCGTCCGGGCGGCCCCGAACGCCGCCGAGGAGCGATCGGCGGCCAGCTGGTAGAGCGTGTTGAAGGGCAGGAACTGGAGCCCGGTCCGGGCATACAGCTCAACCGGCGCGATCGCTTCGTGGACGGCCCGGACGCCGGCGGCGGTTCGCTCGTCGCGGTAGTGGAACGGGTTGGCCAGCAGGCTGCCGGCATGGTCGAGCAGGCCGTAGTCCACGGCCCACGAGTCGACGGCGATGCTGACCAGGCCGTCTGCCGCCCGTGTAGCCAAACTCAGGCCGGCGATCACCTCGTGGTACAGGCGCAGGATGTCCCAGTGAAGACCGTCCGGGAGCAGGACGGGCTCGTTCGAAAAGCGCTGGACTTCGGTCAGCTCCAGCTCGTTGGGGGCCACCCGCCCGACCATGACTCGACCGCTCGACGCGCCGAGGTCCACGGCCGCGACGAGCCGGCCGGTCACCGAAGGAAGGCCGCCGCGACACCCGCATCCACCGGGATATGCAGCCCGGTTGTCTGGCCCAGGTCGCCGCCGGCCAGGGCGAACACCGCGGCCGCCACGTGCTCGGGCAGGACCTCCCGCTTGAGCAGGGTCCGCTTGGCGTAGAACTCGCCGAGCTCTTCTTCGGGGATCCCGTAGGTGCGCGCCCGATCGGCACCCCAACCCTTGGCAAAGATGCCCGAGCCGCGCACGACGCCGTCGGGATTGACCCCGTTGACCCGGATCCCGAACTGGCCCAGCTCGGCCGCCAGCAACCGGACCTGGTGGGCCTGGTCGGCCTTGGCCGCGCCGTAGGCCACGTTGTTGGGCCCGGCGAAGATCGCGTTCTTGCTCACGATGTAGATCAGGTCCCCGCCGGCTGCCTGCTCGATCATGACCCGGGCCGCCTCGCGTGAGACGAGGAACGAACCGCGGGCCATCACGTTGTGCTGGATGTCCCAGTCTCGCACGGTCGTCTCGAGCAGCGGGCGCGAAATGGACAGGCCGGCGTTGTTGACGACCAGGTCCACCCCACCGAAGGCGAGGACGGCCTGCTGGAACGCCGCGGCCACCTGGGCCTCGTCGGTCACGTCGGCGACCACGCTGATCGCGACATCCGTGCTGCCCAGCTCGCGGGCCACCGCGTCGGCACTCACCGCGTCGATATCGGCCACCACGACACAGGCGCCCTCGCTGGCCAGGCGGTGGGCGATCGCCTTGCCGATGCCCGAGCCGGCGCCGGTCACGAAGGCGACCCGGCCGGCCAGCGGCTTGGGCTTGGGCAGGCGCACCAGCTTGGCCTCTTCGAGGGCCCAGTACTCGATCCGGAACTTCTCTGATTCGGGGATCGGAGCATAGGTGGACAGCGCCTCGGCGCCGCGCATCACGTTGATCGCGTTGACGAAGAACTCACCGGCCACCCGGGCCGTCTGCTTGTTGGCCCCGAACGAGAACATCCCGATCCCGGGCACCAGCACGATCGCCGGGTCGGCGCCTCGGATCGCCGGGCTGTCGGGCAGGGCGTTGCGCTCGTAGTAGGCCTGGTACTCGGCCCGATAGGCCGTGTGCAGCTCCCGCAGCCGGGCGACGACATCGGCCAGCTCGGCGGTCGGCGGGAGGTCCAGGACCATCGGCCGGACCTTGGTCCGCAGGAAATGATCGGGGCACGAGGTGCCCAGCTCGGCCAGCCGGGCATGTTCGGCCCGGCTCAGGAAGTCGAGAACCACCGTGCTGTCGGTGTAGTCGCCAACCTGGCGGCGATCGGTCGAGGCCAGCCCCCGGACCAGGGGCAGCAGCTGGGCAGCACGGAGGTGACGCTCGGCCTCGGGCAGCGGCTCGAAACCGGCCAGCACTGGGCCAAACGGCTCGGGCCGCCCGTTGTGCTCGATGAACTGCTGGGCGGTGCTGATGATCTCGAGCGTGCGCGCCTCGCATTCGTCCGAGGTATCGGCCCACGCGGTGATCCCGTGGCCGCCCAGGATCGCGCCGATCGCGTCGGGCTGAGCGCGCCGGACCGCGGCCATGTCCAGGCCCAGCTGGAAGCCGGGCCGGCGCCAGTCGACCCAGGCCACCCGGCCCCCGAAGCAGCGCCGGGTCAGGGCCTCGCCGTCCGCGGCGCTGGCCAGGGCGATCCCCGAATCGGGGTGGAGGTGGTCAACATGGTTGGCCTCGATCAGGCCATGCATCGCGGTGTCGATCGAGGGCGCCGCGCCGCCCCGGCCGTGGAGGCAGTAGTCGAAGGCGCCGACCATCTCGTCCTCGCGCTCGACGCCGGGATAGACGTTGACCAGCGAGCGCAGGCGGT
>JBBRIV010000037.1:0-15443 GCA_038220425.1 Candidatus Limnocylindrales bacterium | reverse complement strand
AGCCTGATCGCGGTCGACCTGATGCTGGCCGCCGATGGCTCACTCAGCGCCACCTACACGGATCCGAGCGGTGGCGGCACCTCGACGACGACGATCAAGCCCGCCCGACCCAGCCCGCGATCGTCGCTCCGTCGCCTTCCTGAGGTCCGCCTCGGATCCGCAGTTGCGGGGCCGTGCTGCCGGTGCTGCCGGGCGCCACGGAGTTTCTGCCAGATACCGCTCCGAGCCGCGGTATGGTCGAATCAGGCCCGGTCTTGGCCAGGTTGAGTCGGTGGGCGGACAACTTTGTGCGTGGGATCGACCTACCTGACGGCGATCCGGGCCTCTAAGCCAGCTCGACGGACCCTACGGCGGCTGGTGGCGGTATTTGACAATTTGCCCGGCCCGGCCCGGCTCGCTCCGCGGCGCCACGGGCAGGAAGCGCTAGCTGGCGACCTCGGATCGGCCGGGGCGGCGCCGGTCGCCCTGGAGGCGCTCCTCGGCGATCCGGATGGCGGCTGGTAGATCGGAGCCCGGGGTGGGGCAGGCCCAACCCAGGGCGATCCGGGTGGAGATGGAGCCCGCGGCCAGCCAGCGATCGCACTGAGCGCGGATCCGCTCGGCGTAGTTGATCGCCTGGATCTCGTCCGTCTCGGGCATCAGCACGCCAAAGCGGTTAGCCGCCAGGCGGGATACGTGGTCGGTCGCCCGACCGTTTCGAACCAGGGTGTCGGCGATCGCCGGGATCAGGCGCTCGGCGGAGTCGGCTCCGAGCCGTCCGACGAGCCGCTCGAATCCGTCCAACTCCACGAGGACAACGGTCACCGGTCGGCGGTAGCGGGTCAGCCGGCTGGTCTCGTCGCGAACGCGGCGGTCCCAGTCGAGGGCCTCATCCACCCGGGGCAGGGGAGCCATCTCGGTGCGCCGGGACTGGGCAGGCTCGGACCATACGACGGTCTGCTCGGCCGGCATCTCGCCGGGGTCCCCGAAATCGGCCAGGTGCGGTCCTCCCGCGGGCTCGAACTCCACCTCTGGGGCCTGCTCGCGCGGTCCAAGCGCTGTCGGGGGCGAGACGAAGAAGGCGATTGCCTCCTGGTCGGATGCGTGCGGCTCATCTTCCAGCACGGACCGGAAGCGGCGGGCGTCGTCGGCGGCGGTCACGGTGTCGATGGTCTCCTGGGATGCGTCTGGAAGGTCGTTGGTGAGGGTGTCGGAAGCGGTGAGGGTGTCTGGAAGGTCGTTGGCGAGGGTGTCGGAAGCGGCGAGGGTGTCGGAAGCGGCGAGGGTGTCGGAAGTGCTGATGAAGGTGTCGGGAGTGCTGATGAAGGTGTCGGGGGTGCTCGTCGCCCTGGCCAGCCGGGCGTCGCCGATGGCCGCGCTCGCTTCCGGCAGCTCCGGCCGCCAGCGTCGAACGAGCGTCACGATGAGGGCTCCCATGATGACAAGATTTACGACAATCGCGATTCCGATGACGATGATGAGCGGTTCGGTGGGCATCTTGACTCCGGTTCGAGCGACGGATCGCCCGGGTAGAGCATGATCGGCCCGGACCCCGGTGGGTGACAACAGTCCTAACCACCCCAGGACGAATCGCCGGTGCTGGAGCGCAACAAGGGCCTGGCCCAAGCGCGGGGTTGCACGTCCGGGCGCACCCGCGTATTCTCCCGGCCCGATCCGCGCTGGGTACGGCGGACGGAGTACCGAGGTCAAGCCGTGGCACGCTCGATGTGGCGAGGAGCCATCCAGTTCGGGCTCGTGACGATCCCCGTCCGGCTCTATCTGGCTACAGAATCCAAGGGCATCAGCTTCAACATGCTCCATGCCAAGGACCTCTCACGGATCCAGATGAAGACGTATTGCCCGGTCGAGGACGACGTCATCTCCCGGGGCGACACGGTCAAGGGCTTTGAATACGCGCCCGGCCAGTACGTCGTGGTCACCGACGAGGACCTTGCTTCGGTCCCCCTCAAGACGGTCCGGGCCATCGAGATCGAGCTGTTCACCGCAGCCAATCCGGACAACGCCGCGGTGCGCTTTGTGAAGGGCGCCTACTACCTGGAACCGGAGGCCATCGGGCGCAAGGCGTTCTACCTCCTGCGCGAGGTCCTGGCCGACAAGCAGCTGACCGCGATCTGCAAGGTCGTGATCAAGGACCGCGAAGTCCTGGGGGCGATCGACCCGTTCAGCAGCACGATGCTCCTGACCACGCTCCACTGGCCCGACGAGATCAGGAGCGTCGCCGAGCTCGACCTGCCCGACGAGCTGCCCGAGGCCAAGCCGGCCGAGAAGGCGATGGCCGAGCAGTTGATCGGGGCGATGACGGCCGAATTCGACCCGTCGACGTACCACGACGACTACCGCGAGGCGCTCCTCAAGCTGATCGAGGACAAGGTCGCCGGCCAGGAAACCGTCGAACCGGTCGCGCCCCAGCCGGCCACCAACATCGTCGACCTGATGGCGGCACTCGAAGCCAGCGTCAAGGCTGCGGTCGAGGCCCGTGGGACGAGCGTCCCGACGTCGGTCGAGGCCCACGCCCGGACCAGCGCCAAAGCCAAGGCCAAGGCAAACGAGACCGCCCAGGTCGAGGCCGACGCCGAGGCCGCTCCGCCGGCCCGCCGCAGGAAGTCCGCCTAGCCCGAGTCCGGGCGCGCAGCCAGCCGTCCGAGCCCGGTCCGCGTCCTGATGCCGCTCGACGCCTACCGCCGCAAGCGCGACTTCTCGAAGACCGCCGAGCCTGCCGGCGACGCCCCGCTCGGAGCGGATCGCGTCCTGGCCGGCCGGTTCGTCGTGGGCCGCCACCGGGCCACTCGCCTGCACTACGACCTGCGCCTGGAAATCGGTGGCGTCCTGGCCAGCTGGGCGGTGCCCAAGGGGCCCACTCTGGACCCTGACGCGCGCCGGATGGCAATCCACGTCGAGGATCACCCGATCGAGTATTTCGACTTCGAGGGCACGATTCCGCGCGGCGAATACGGCGCGGGCGATGCGATCGTGTGGGACTGGGGCACCTATGAACCCGAAGCGCCGACCCTGGATCCAGTCGCTTCCATCGCGGCCGGCGAGCTGAAGTTCCGGCTCTTCGGCCAGAAGCTCCACGGTCGCTACACCCTCGTCCGGACCGGCCGGAGTCGCACCGGCAGCACGAGTGCCGGGAGCGAAAGCGATGGCGATCCCTGGCTGCTGATCCACAAGCGCGACGCCGACGCGGTCGCCGGCTGGGACGCCGAGGATCTGCCCGCCTCAGTTCGGACCGGACGGACCAACGATGAGGTGGCCGCCGGGATGGCCCCCCGTTTCCAGGCCCAGCCGCCCGGCGCCCAGCTTTCGCTCGAAGACTCGGGCGCCACAGCGGCGCCATTCCCCGGGTTCATCGAGCCGATGCTGGCCAGCCTTGCAACCCACGCCTTCGATGACCCGGCCTGGCTGTTCGAGATCAAGTGGGACGGCTACCGAGTTGAGGCGGTGGTCCGCGACGGGCGAGTCAGTCTCCATACCCGGAACGGCAAGGATGCCGGGATCTACTTTCCCGGCCTGCTCAATCCGCCCGACTGGATCGCCGCCCGCGAGGCGGTGATCGATGGCGAAGTCGTCGCCCTCGACCCGGAGGGGATGCCCGACTTTGGCCTGCTCCAGGAACGGCTGGGCGTCCACTACGGCGCGAAGGCCCCGCGACGTCGCGCGACCGGCTCGGCTGGCCCTGCCGCCCCGCTCGTCTACCAGGCCTTTGACCTGCTCTACCTCGACGGGTTGTCATTGCTGAGCGTGCCCCTCGAGGAACGCAAGCGGCTGCTCCGCTCGGTCCTGCGCGACGGGCAGGGGGTGCGCTATGCGACCCACGTCGACGGGACAGGCAAGGCGTTCATGGACGTCGCATCGGCCCGCGGCCTGGAAGGGGTCATGGCCAAGCAGCGCCGCTCCACCTACGAGCCCGGCCGCCGGGTAGCGACCTGGCTCAAGCTCAAGAACCGGCCCGAGCAGGAGTTCGTAATCGGCGGCTACCTGCCCGGCGAGGGCAATGCCCGGGAGCTCGGCAGCGTGATCGTGGGCTATTTCGACGAGGGCATCCTGCGCTACGCCGGACGGGTTGGCAGCGGCTTCGACGGCGCCACCCGAACCCGGCTCAAGGGACTCCTCGACGCCGGCCCGCGCAACGATCCACCATTCGATCCGGCGCCGCCTCCCGGACCAGACCTGCGTGGGGTGGTCTGGACGGAGCCCGCCGTCGTGATCAGGGTCGCCTTCTCGAACTGGACCCGGGACGGCGTGATCCGTCAGCCCTCGTTCAAGGGGTTTGAAATCGAGCGCGACCCAGGATTGGTTACACGGGAGCAGGCTCCCCTCGATCCGCCGGCCGAAGCCGTCGTTGAGGTCCAGCCCGTCGTCCGGGCGCCCAGCCAGTCCTCGACCCTGGCCGATCGGGCCACACCGGCCGAGCTGGCCGAGCTCGCGGGTCTGCCGATCAAGAGCGCCTGGCGTGTTGGCGGCTTCGAGCTGAGCCTGACCAATCTCGACAAGGTCCTGTTCCCGGCCCGGCCTGCCCGGCCCGGTTCAGGCCCGGGCGGCGAGACGCCCCCTGAGGCGCCCGTCACAAAGCGCGACCTGGTTGACTACCTCAGCCGGATCGCGCCGACCCTCCTGCCCCACCTGGCTGAGCGGGCCCTGAACCTGCAGCGCTTTCCCGACGGCGCGGGCGGGCCGGCCTTCTGGCAGAAGCAGATCCCGGCAACGGCGCCGGCCTGGCTCCGCTTGTGGCATGAGACCGGGGTCGAGGATCGCTCGGCCAACGACCACCTGGTGGCCGATCGGGTGGCCAGCCTGGCCTGGCTGGGCAACCAGGCGGCCTTTGAGTTCCATCCCTGGACGGCCCGGATCGAGGACACCGAGCACCCCACCTACGCCCTGATCGACATCGATCCCGGCGAGAAGACCAGCTGGGACGAGACGCTCGTCTTGGCTCGCCTGTTCCGGACGGCCCTGGCCCATCTCGGCCTGCGCGGGGCGCCCAAGACCACCGGCAAGCGTGGGGTCCAGGTCTGGATCCCGATCCGGCATGGCCGCTACACGTTCCGGGAGACGACCGACTGGGTCGAGCAGCTCAGCCGGGCGGTCGGCGCGATCGTGCCCGAGCTGGTCAGCTGGGAATGGTCCGTCGCCGGCCGGGCCGGCAAGGCCCGCCTCGACTTCACCCAGAACAGCAAGATCAAGACGCTCGTGGCGCCCTACGCGGTTCGGCCCGCGGCCGGGGCACCCGTCTCGGCTCCGATCAGCTGGGACGAGCTGGACGATCCTGACCTGCGCCCGGACCGCTGGACGATCCGCACGATCCTGCCCCGGGTGGCTGCACTGGGCGACCTGTTCACGCCGGCCCTGGCCCAGGACCAGGACCTGCCGCCCCTCGGCTGACTGGGCAATCAGCGCCAGGGCACGGGATCGCGAGGCCGATAGCCCTGCCGGAAGAACGCCACGACCGGCGGCCCGCCTGAATAGCCCAGGGCAAGGGCCCCGTCGTCGTTCCGCCCGATCGTCAGGCGGACCGTGTCGTCGCCGGGCAGGTTCGGGTCGTAGATCCGCAGGCTGAGCGAGCCTGGCGCCGGCCCGGCCTCGACGCCCACGGCGACGACCTGGTGGTCCTGGATCAGCGTCGCCGGGTTGGCCGACACGGCGTGGACGAGGCCGATCGGAACAGGCTGACCGGCCGCCAGCCCGGCGCGCACCCTGGGCAGCTCCCGGCGCAGGATCTCGGCCGTCCGTGACCCGGCCGATCGCCAGGGCGCCCCGAGCAGGTAGAAGCGGGCCGGCCCGAGCCCGAATTCGAACGAATCGAGCTGGCGGCGGGCCAGGTAGTGGAAGGCCGACGTACCTTCCGGGGGTGGATCGGCGGTAGGGCCCGGTGCCACGCCGGCAAGCCACAGGTCCACGGCGGCGAAGGCCATCCCGCCACACAGCCCGTTGGCCGCGTCGCCGATCGCCAGCTCGACCGGGACCGGGCCGGCCAGCCGGAAGCGCAGCGGCGGCACGTGTGGCCAGCGATTGGCAAAGGCAAAGCCGTTGACCGAGGGTACGAAGGCCGGCCCGACGGGATTCATGGCTTGCGCAGGTCCTCGTTGCGGAAGACGCGGGTGCTCGATGACCAGGTCTCCGAGACCTCGGCCCGGGCGGCCGTCACGAAGCGGGTCAGGCCGGAGACCGTGAACAGGATGGCGAAGGCCGGGTAGCCCAGGGGCAGGATGGCCAGGATGGCGGCGTTGGCCAGCTGGCCGGCGGTGATCCCGGCAGCGCTTCCGGCCACGAAACGGCCCTGTGCCCGGATCAGGTCGGGGCCTGGGCTGAGCCGCATCAGGCGCTCGTTCGACGACAAGGTGCCGGCCGAAGCGCCGGCCGAGGCCAGTCCGGCGACGACGCAGATGATCACGCCGGCCAGGGGGTTCTGGGGAAAGGCGGTCAGGCCAAGCAGCATCGACGACCCGCGCATCAGGAAGGACACCCGGAGCGTGCGCGACGCGCTGCCCCGGGCCAGCAGGCCGCCCACGATGGTTGCGGCGACCAACGCGGTGGCCGACGCGATGGCTGACAGCAGGATCGCGAAGCTGGGCGGCAGGTGGAGCACGCTGATCGCGTAGATCGACAGGTATGGTCCGAAACCGGCCCCGAAGGCGGCGACCGTGATCGAGCGCAGGAAGGGCTGGAGGTGGGGCGACGGAGCTCCCACGACCGGTTCGCCGGCGACGGCAGCCGGCGCCCGGGCCACCTGGACCCGGCCGGGCTTGGACAGCTGGCGGAGGACGATGATCTCGATGACCCCGGCGATCCCGCTGACCAGGAAGACGATCGCGTAGATCCTGACACCCAGGTCGGCCAGGAACACCTGGACCAGGATCGCCACCGGCAGGAGCAGGACCGAACCCAGGCCCACGGTCATGCCCATCACCCGGGGTGCCACGAAGCGTCGTTCCGGGTCGGGCAGGATGGCCCCGTACCAGGCCAGCAGGTTGGTCCCGCCGATCGTCGTGGCCGCCCCGCCCAGGCTCATCACCGCGCCGATCGCGACGATCGCCAGGCCGTTGGGGATCAGTCCCAGCCAGGCCGCCAGGGTCAGCGCGCCCAGGATGAATCCGCGTGTCTCGCCGATCGCCAGGATGATCAGGGTCACCCCGCGCAGGTTGCCGTCGAACCGGCGCAGGAGCCAGGGGACTCCCAGCTGGGCGGCTGAGAACGCGAAGGGCAGGACGCCGATCACCGTGGCCACCGCCGGGCTGGCGCCCAGGCCAAGCAGGAGCGGAATCGTGAGCCCGTCGCCGGCCAGGGCCGCGACGACCGCGCTCGAGCCGCCGATGCCCTGGAAGCGCCGGTAGCGCGGTCCCAGGAAGACCTGCCAGTCGCGCACGGCGCTGGACCCGGCGGAATCCTGGGGGCTGCTCATGGAGCCTGGATGGGCGGCCCGAACCAGACGCTGGCGGCGATGATCACGTACAGCGCGATCAAGGCCAGCCCTTCCAGCCAGGTTGATTCGCCGTCGAAGACCACGAAGGCTCCAAGGATGACGGCCAGGCCCAGCGCGCCGATGACCAGCGGCGAGGTGACCAGGGTCAGGGCTGGTCCACCCAGGATGACCGAGATCAGGACCAGCGCCGGGATGAGGGCCAGGGCAACCTGGAGGCTCGAATTGAGGATCAGGCTGAGGGCCAGGTCGGCCTTGTTGCGGAGCGCCTGCTGCACACCGGCCACGTTCTCCACGGCGTTGCCCGCGATGGCCACGATGACCAGGCCGGCGAAGGCTTCGCTGATCCCCAGCCGGCCGAGCGCCGGTCGGAGTGAGTCGACGAACCAGTCGGACACGAAGGCCGAGCCGATCGCGGACCCGACGAGCAGACCCAAGGCCAGGCCGATCGGCCAGACCTCGGATTTCTCGAGGCTCGGTTCGATTGAGCTGGCGCCCGGGCCGCCACCGATCGAGAACGGGATCGAAGCCACGAACAGGACGAGGAGCACGATCGCCACGATCACGCTGAGATCCTGGGCATGGCCCGCATCGGGCGCGCCGGGGGCCGTGGCCAGGGTCGGGATCATGAGGGCGGCCACCGCCAGCAGGAGCAGGACGGCGATCATCCGGACGCGCTGGACGCCGAACGTCTGGACGCCGTTCTTCAGGCCGCCAAAGAAGAAGGCCAGGCCCATCACCAGCAGGCTGTTGGCCAGGATCGAGCCGATCAGGGCGCTCTGGACCACCACGACCAGGCCGGCTCGCAGGCTGAAGATGCCGATGAAGAACTCGGGCAAGTTGCCCAGGGCCGATTGCATCACCCCGGTCAGGCCCGGGCCGAAGCGCTGGCCGAGCTGCTCAGTCCCTTCACCGACGAGGCCGGCCAGCCCGGCCAGGGCCACGGCGGAGGCGAGGAACGTGGCTGTCGGATCGCCGTGGGTCAGCTCCAGGACCAGGCTGATGCCACCGGCCACGACGGCCAGTCCGATCAGGATCAGGGCTCGCCGGCCGAGGAGCGCGGCAATCGACGGGCGGGGCTGGCTGGGCGTCGCCGCGGTCTCGACTGTCATCGTCCCGATGATACGGGCCGCGCTACCATCGCCGCGATGGCTGCCCACAATCGCCTCGCCGGGGAGACGAGCCCGTACCTCCTCCAGCACGCTCACAATCCGGTCGATTGGTACCCCTGGGGACGCGAGGCGCTGGACCGGGCACGGGCCGAGGACAAGCCGATCTTCCTGTCGATCGGCTATGCCGCCTGTCACTGGTGTCACGTGATGGAGCGCGAGTCATTCGAGGATCCGGTCACGGCGGCGGACCTTGCCCGTGACTTCGTGGCGATCAAAGTCGATCGCGAGGAGCGCCCGGACCTGGACCAGGTGTACATGGCGGCGGTCCAGGCGATGACCGGCCAGGGTGGCTGGCCGATGAGCGTCTTCCTCACCCCGGACGGGCGACCGTTCTACGGTGGGACCTACTTTCCATCGATCCCGCGCGGCGAGATGCCCGCCTTTCGCCAGGTCCTGGCGGCGGTCGCCAACGCCTGGCGCGAACAACGAGCATCGGTCGAGGCATCGGGCGATCGGCTCGTGGCCAGCCTGTCGGAAGGCCTCCGCTCAGCCGGGACGGGGTCGGCCGCGGGTCAGCCGCCTGCCGGCGCGGGGACGGCGGCCGTGGCCACCCTCGCCACGAGCTTCGACCAGCGCTACGGCGGCTGGGGCCGGGCGCCCAAGTTTCCTCAGCCGATGACGATCGAGTTCCTGCTCCGCCGGCTGGCCGGCTCCGACCAGGCAGGCCTCCCCTCGGCCGGCGACCGGTCGGCCGGCGATCGTTCGGGCCAGCCGGCGCTGGCGATGCTCCGGACAACCCTCGACCGAATGGCCGCGGGCGGCCTGCGTGACCAGCTCGGCGGCGGCTTCCACCGCTACTCCACCGACGGCCAGTGGCTGGCGCCCCACTTCGAGCAGATGCTCTACGACAACGCCCAGCTCGGCCGGGCCTACCTCCATGCCTGGCAGCTCCTGGGCGAGGAGCGCGACCGGGCGGTCGCCTGCGGGACATTCGACGCGATCGTGCGCAACTTCAGCACGGCCGGCGGGGGCCTGGCGGCCAGCCGGGATGCCGACACGAACGGCGTCGAGGGCGCCACCTTCACCTGGACGCCAGGCGAGCTGGCTGCCGTGCTGGGCAACGGTCCGGACGCGGACCTGGTGCGTGCTGCCTGGGACGTCACCGAGGGCGGCAACTGGCATGAGAGTCACGGCCGGACCATCCTGCGCCGGGTGCGCTCGGACGAGGACCTGGCCGAGGCGTTCGGAGTGAGCGCCAGCGTCGTTGCGGATCGCCTCGAACGATCGCGCGGGCTGCTCCTGGTGGCCCGCGATGCCCGGCCTCAGCCGAATCGGGACGACAAGGTCCTGGCCGGCTGGAACGGCCTGGCGATCGCCGCCCTGGCCGAGGCCGCGGTGGCCCTGGGGGTTGCCGGCGACGCTACCCGGGCCGAGCGCTACCGGGCTGCGGCGATCGGCGCCGCCCGCGACTGCGTGGATCACCTGATCGACGCGAGCGGCCACCTCGGACGGAGCTGGAAGGATGGCCGGGCGACAGGGTCGGGCGTGCTCGAGGACTACGCCTGCCTGGCCGAAGGGCTGCTGGCCCTCTACGCCGCCACGTTCGACGAGCGCTGGTTCACGGTTGCCCGGGCCCTGGCCGAGTCGATCCTGGCTCGATTCAGCGATCCGGCCGGTGGCTTCTTCGATACCGGCGACGACCACGAGGTCCTGATCACGCGGCCCAAGGATCTCCAGGACAACGCCGTCCCGTCGGGCAATGCCATGGCGGCCACGGTTCTGTTGCGACTGGCCGCGCTCACCGGCGAGGGTCGCTATCGCGATGCGGCCGAGAGCGCGCTGCGCCTGGTGAGTGGCGTGCTGGCCGGCCACCCAACCTTCTTTGCCCAATGGCTGGTGGCACTCGACTTCGCCCAGGCCCAGGTCGACGAGGTCGCGATCGTCGGCCATCCGGCCGTGCCCGAAACGGGCCAGCTGCTGGCCGTGGTCCAGGGCGGGTTTCGACCGAACCAGGTCATTGCCCTGTCCCCGGAGCCGACTTCCAGCACGATCGAGCTGCTCGCCGATCGGTTCCAGGTCGACGGCCAGCCGACGGCCTTCGTGTGCCATGGATTCAGCTGCCTGCTGCCGGTCAGCGATGCCGGTGCGCTCGAGGCACAACTGGGCCAGGCGGGGGCGGCGTTCGCTCGATGACCGGGGCTGCGGCGCTCCGGCCGGCAGCCACCGTGGTCCTGCTCCGGCCGGCTCTGGAGCCAGCGTCGGGGCCGCTCGAAGTGCTCCTGACGCTGCGTCCGGCCTCGATGGCCTTCGGGCCAGGCCTGCACGTGTTTCCCGGTGGAGCCATTGATCCGGGTGATTCCGCGCCGCGCCTGGTGGCCCGATCACGGGCCGGCACCCCGGATCGGATCGCTGCATTGCGGGAGTTGTTCGAGGAGGCCGGTGTCCTGGTCGCGGATCGCTTTGACGGTTCCTCCGCCGGATCGGATCCCGGGCTGGCCGCTGAGCTCCCCGGGTTGCGGGCAGCGCTCGTGGCCGGCAGCGTCGACCTCGCCACGATCCTCGAACGGTTCGAGCTGTTCCTGGCGACCGACCGGCTCGTGTACATCGCCCGCTGGCAGACCCCGCCGGAGTTTCCGCGCCGCTTCGACACGTCATTCTTCGCCGTCGAGCTGCCGGCCGGGGCCGTGCTGGACCTGGACCCGCGCGAGGTTGCCGGACATGCCTGGCTGACGCCCCGGCGCGCCCTGGCCGCAATGGCTGCCGGTGAGATCGAGCTGTGGCCGCCAACCTCCTCGACGCTTCAGCTCCTGGCGGACGTGCCCGACGTGGCCGCCATCCGGCGCGACCTGGCCCTCGCGTAAGCGTTCGGGGCCCGCGCCCCGGGCGACCGGCTGCGGCGCCGGCGCCGGTGGCGCGGTGGCGGCAGGACTTCGTGGGTGGCGCCCGGGTTCTTGACAGATACCGCCCCCAGCCGCCCTATGGTCGGTTGCGCTCGGCTCCGGGGTGGAAATCAGCTCCGCGGCCCGACCGCCCGCGCACGAATCCGTCTCAGGTCAGCCACTTCGACCCCGAATCCCGCCCAGATCCGACCATACCGCGGCCCCCAGCGGTAGATGTCAAAACTCGACGTGCTTGGCCCGGGCGTGGCCGCCGGCCGTTCGGCGCCTGGGTTCAGCCGCGGACCGTTCGACGCCCCGGGCCGGGCGGTGGCGGCTGTGGCAGGACTTCGTCGAAATGTCGCCACGAGCGACCGTGTCGGGAAGTCGAGCCACTTCGGGGGTCGAATGTGCCGTCCCGGCCCGGCGTCCGTGCACGAACCGGGCGGTAGGAGGCCCCAACGAGGCCTTCGGATGGACGAAGTTCTCCGTACGGTCGGCGGTCGCTGCCGGCGACAAATTGACGAAGTCGGGCGGCGCGACGGCCTCGGTCGGCCGGAGACCCGCGACTCGCCGGCGCGGCGGGCACGCCGGCGCGTCGGTCGCCTCGCCGGCGGCGGCGGCCGACGAGACTCCAGCGCCGATTAGCCCTGGATCGTCCGGTTGAGGTTGCGCAAGAAGTTCAGGCCTTCGTCCACCTGCTCGACTGGCGCATAGGGGCCGGGCATCAGGAAGCACGGTCGGCCGGCCAGGGCGACGCCCTCGAGCTGGCCCCAGTTCTCGGTCAGGGCTCGACCCGCGGCAATCTCAGCTGCCCGCTTGTAGATGAACACGACGGCACTCGGGCGCCAGATGGCAACTTTCTGCCAGAGCGGGCCGACGCCCAGGGTCAGGTCGCGATCGGTGGCCACATCGCGGTCGGTGGGCAGTTTGATCATGTCGGTGATCCCATGGCTGGCAGCCACGAGGACATCGTCGGCCGTCTCGACGGGGGTTGCCCCGGGCAGGATCCGGGCCAGCATCAACCGCCGCCAGAACGTCTTGCCCAGGCGGCCCTGGTGGTAGTGGCCGGCCGTCACGCTGACCGGCGAGGGGTTCAGTCCAACGAAGAGCAGGCCGCCTCGAAGGGGCGGCAGGTCGACCAGGGTTTCGACGTCGACGCCGTCGATCGAGAGGATCCCGCGGTGCACTCCCGGCCCGGGTCGGGCGAGGAGGTCGTCAAGCTCGGCCATGGCCGGTTGCTCGAATGACCGGCGAGCGGCCGACGTTCAGGCGTGCCCGGGGGCGTCCGGACCGGGCGTGCCATCAACCGGCGGCGCTGCCACCGGCGGGGCCGCGACGGGCGGCGCCGCAACCGGCGGTGCCACGACTGGCGGGGCCACAACAGGCGCGACCGGCGCGACCGGCGCGACCGGCGCGACCGGCGCGACCGGCGCGACCGGTGCCGCGACGACGACCGCGGGGCCGTCGTCCTTCTTCATGTCGTCCTTGATCTCGGACGCCTCGCGCCGGGCTTCCTTGACCCCTCGACCCAGCATGTTGCCGATCTGCGGGAGGGTCTTCGGACCGCGCCAGATGATCACGACCACCAGGATCACGACCAGGATGAGAATTGGATCCTTCATGGGCGGATGGTACTTCACTCAGCGCAGGGCAAGGGGAATAACCAGCCGCAACGAGGTGTGCGTGAGGCTGAAGGCAACCACCTTGTTGTCGATCAGCCCGGCGGCCTTGCCGGCCTCCATGACTTCGATGTCGCGGACGGTCGCCGCCTTGCCCTTGCGCGAAACGACCCAGATCGCGCCGTTGGCCACGATCCGGGAACGCAGTGCGGGCAGCTCAAGCAGCTCCAGCCCGTCATCGACGCCGATGAAGACCAGGTCCGAGTCGGGCAAGGGATCGCCTTCGGTGATGTCCTGGGTTCGTTCGGCCAGGAGCCGTCGAAATTCGGGGTCGTCGATGTTGATCACGGCAACCCGCGCCCCGGGGTGAACCCCCAGCTTGTCGACGAGCGGCCGGGTGCTGATGACATCGGGCATGGGCGGATCGTGCCACGCGCCGGGCTACGATGTTGGACGTGACCACCGGCCCGCTCCTGGTCTACGGCCCGCGCTCGACCACCTACGACTTCGGCCCGAGCCACCCGCTGACGCCCCGCCGCTTTGGGCCGGCGCTGGACCTGCTGCGGACCGTCGGGGCGGTGCCCGGCCTGGCACCTGAGCCGGCCGAGGACACCGAGCTGCTCGAATCACATGCGGCCCGCTACATCGCTGCCGTCCGGCGCCTGTCGGCGGATCCAACCGGCGATCCCGAGGCCGGCCTGGCCGCATTCGGTGACGATCCGCCGTTCGCCGGGATGCACGCCGCGGCAGCGGCGGTGGCCGGCGGCTCGCTGCGGGCCGTTGAGGCCATCCTGCGCGGGGACGTGGAGCACGCCTTCCACCCCGGCGGCGGCCTCCACCACGCACTGCGCGGCCGCGCCTCCGGGTTCTGCGTCTACAACGACCCGGCCCTTGCGATCGGGGCAGCCCGTCGGGCCGGCCTGCGGGTCATGTACATCGACCTCGACGTCCACCACGGCGACGGTGTCCAGGCCATCCATCTCGATGATCCGGGCGTCCTGACCGTCTCGGTCCATGAGAGTGGCCGGACCCTCTTCCCGGGCACGGGCGTCATAGGGGAGCTGGGCGAGGGTGCGGCTGCCGGAACCTCGATCAACCTGCCCCTCGAGGCCGGCACCGGCGAGCGGGCCTGGCTGGCCGGCGTCCACGGCCTGCTGCCGGGCCTGACGGCGTCATTCGGGCCGGACCTGATCGTCAGCCAGCACGGCGCCGACAGCCATGCCTGGGACCCCCTCGCCCATCTGCTCGTGACGACCACGGCGATGGGTGCGGCGGCCCGGCTGGTGGATGCGCTCGCCCACCAGCACGCCGGCGGTCGCTGGCTGGCCACCGGCGGCGGTGGCTACGACGTGTATCGCGTCGTCCCACGGACATGGACGCTGACCTGGCTGGCCGGAGCGCATCGGGCGGCGCCTGAGGCAACCGATCCAGGCTGGCGGGCACGCTGGGCCGCCCCGGCCGCGGCCTACGAGCAAGGCCCACCACCGGTGACGTTCGACGATCTGCCGAATGCCGGCCTGTCCGTGTCCGAGCGGCAGCTCCAGGCGGAGGCTCGATCCCTCGAGACCCTTGCCCAGGTTCGCTCGATTGCCCTGCCGCGCCTGCTGGTCGTGGCCGAAGAGCGCGGCTGGTGGGATCCGCTGCGGGCCGTGGAGCAGCGTTCGGAGCAGCGCGCCGGGACCGGCGCCGCCCCGACGATCGTCGCCCGCCTGGACGCCCGGCTGATCGACCGACTCGGCGTCGCAGCCGGCACCATGCCGCCGGCCAATGCCGAGGCAGGCCGGCAGTTGCTGCTCGCCGCGGTCAAGGGCGGCGCCCAGGCCGCCGCAGCCGTCCTGGGCGATCAACTGGTGGGGGTCGCGATCTCCGTGCCGGGCGAGACGGCGAGCGGGCCGACCGAGCTGCTCTGGATCGGCGTCGCACCCGATCAGCGCCGCAGGGGCCTGGCCACCTCGCTGCTGTCGGCCGCGATCCAACCCGAGCCGGGCAGCTCCCGGTCCGGACGCTGGACTGCCCGGGTGGGCGTGTCCGAGCGGGACGTGGTCAACCCCTTGCCACTCGACCTTCGCCGGGCGATCGCGAGCCGCCTGCTGGTCCGGTTTGGGGTGGTGACATCAGGCACGGTTCTGCCCTGAGCGTGCGAAACGCCCGGTCGGAGCTCCTCTCGACCGGGCGCGTCGCAGGATTGGGCAGGCTACGGCTCGCCCGCAGCGCTCGGCCGGCTCAGCCGGCGGGTGCCGGGCTCGTCGCAACCTGGCCGCGTCGTCGGCTGGCCCCCCAGGGCACACCCAGGCGGGGCAGCAGGTAGCGGTCGACACCGTAGTAGCCGGCTACCTTCCAGGCCAGGATCAGGCCGATCGCGAAGGCGAACATGACCGGGTTGACCGAGCTCGAGCCGGCCAGCAGGAAGCTCATG
>JBBRIV010000036.1:0-15578 GCA_038220425.1 Candidatus Limnocylindrales bacterium | reverse complement strand
CCTGGACCTGAGCCAGCCGTGGGAGATGCGCCTGCCCGCGCGCTGGATCGCGATCCTGCGACCGCAGCTGGGTTCGGGCATCTCCCTGGCGGCCACCTCGGGCGACCACAGCGGTACCGACGTGCTCAAGGGCTTGATGGTCGGGGCCGACGTGGTGATGATGACCTCGGCCCTGCTCCGGCATGGCCCCGGCCACATCGCAACCGTCGAAGCGGAGCTGCGCCGCTGGATGATCGACCACGAGTACGAATCGGTTGAGCAGCTCCGCGGCAGCGCCAGCCAGGCAACGGCCGACAATCCGTCGGCCTTCGAGCGGGCCAACTACATGCGCACGCTGCGCTCGTGGGTCGCCCCCGGGACCTGACCCGCGAACCTCAGGCGACGCCCAGCCGGCGCGCCTCGGCCGTCAGCCACTCGCGCTGGTCCGGATGAGCGATTGCGATGAGGGCCACGGCGCGTTCGCGCAGGCTTCGGCCGAACAGCTCGGCCACGCCCCACTCGGTGACCACCGTCCGGACATGGGCCCGGGTGGTGACCACGCCCGCGCCCGTGGCCAGGACCGGGCTGATTCGGGAGACCGTGCCGCCGGCCGCCGTTGAGGGCAGGGCAATGATCGCCCGACCCTCCGGGGCGAGGGCGGCACCCCGCACAAAGTCCATCTGGCCACCAACCCCGCTGTAGATCCGGGAGCCAATCGAGTCGGCCACCACCTGGCCGCTCAGGTCGACTTCGATTGCCGAGTTGATGGCGGTCATCGACTTGAACGAACGGATGACATGAGTGTCGTTGGTGAAGTCCACCGAGCGCATCTCGACCATCGGGTTGTCATGCACAAAGTTGTTCAGGCGCGGAGTACCCATCACGAACGCGGTCACGATCTTGCCCCGGTTGCGCTCCTTGCGGGCGCCGGTCACGACCCCCGCCTCGACCAGGTCGACGACGGCATCGGTGAACATCTCGGTGTGCACGCCCAGGTCGCGGTGCCCACGCAGAGCCAGGGCGGTGGCGGCTGGAATGGCCCCGATGCCCAGCTGGATCGTGGCCCCGTCGGGGACCAGCTCGGCGACGTGCTCGCCGATCCGCCGCTCGATCTCGCCGATCGGCCCGTTGGGATGCTGGTAGGGCGGCACGTCGACCTCGACGGCCAGGTCGATCTCGTCGACGTGGATGAAGCTCTCCCCGAGGGTCCGGGGCATCGCCTGGTTGAACTGGACGATCACCGTCCGGGCGGCCCGGATCGCGGCATGCATGGCTTCGACCGACACGCCCAGCGAGCAGAAGCCGTGGGCGTCGGGCGCAGTCGCGTTGACCAGGACGGCGTCCAGGGGGAGCGCGCCGCGCTCGAACAGCTGGGGTACCTCGGACAGGAAGACGGGTACGTAGTCGGCCCGCCCGTCATTGACCGCGGCCCGCGCGTTGGGCCCGACGAACAGGGCCCGGTGGCGGAAATGGGTCGCCATTTCGGGTGCGAGATGAGGGCCGGGCCCTTCGGTGTGGAGATGGATCATGCCCACGTCACGCAGCTCGGCTGCCCGGGCCACGAGGGCATCAAGGAGGACCGAGGGTGTGCCGGCGGCACACTGGACATAGACCTGCTGGCTGCTCCGGATGCCCGAGACAGCCTCGGCCGCTGAGACAATTCGCATGACCCCACAATAGTCGCCCGGACGGGCCGGCCGAACAGGGCCACAGGCCTGAACCGGAGGGGCCGGTCAGCCCTGTTCCCGGGGGCCGCCTGGGCCCACCATGGGCCCATGATTGATCGGTCGGAGCAGCGTCGTTGTCGGCTCATCGCCCGCCGGGTGATCACCGAGTTCGCCCGGGACAAGGTGGCCCAGGCGCTCTACGAGGCCGTTCTCGAGGGGCTCGAATTCGGGCCGCGCGACCTGCCCTTGCAGGAGGACCGGGAGTGGGTCCGGGGAGCGATCTCGATTGCCTTGCAGGACGCCACGGACACGGCCCTGGAGGGGCTCAGCTGGTCGGTCAGCCGGGCACTCGAGCAGGCGCCCGGCGGTCTGCTCGACCGGTTTGAGCGGAGCCACCACCTGGAGCAGCTCGGCCTGGATTGAGCTGACGGCCGGGCCGGGCGGGTGTTGACGGCCGGGGCCGGATGACCCGCCTGAATAGGCCGGAGGTCACTGGCCCGGGGGGAGGACCAACCCGATCATGCACAGTATGGAAGCATCATCCGCAGGCCAGCCCGAGGGGATTCGGCGCCTCCTGCTGGCGACGGACCTGTCGGCCGCGTCCGAGCGGGCCGCCGACGAGGCGATCAGCCTGGCGGTGGAGGCCGGCGCCGAGCTGGTCGTCCTGAGCGTCATCGAACCGGCCCGCCTGCGCCTGCCCGGCGGCAGGGTCCTGCGCCGGGTGGACCAGGAGCGGGCGCGAATCGAGACGGGCGTCCAGATGCTCACGAGCCGGGCGGTCGCGGCCGGGGCCCACGCCGCATTCCTCGTCTGGGAGGGCGATCCGGCCGAGTCCATCCTTGCGGCGTCCGAGGCCGAGGACGTCGACGTGATCGTGCTTGGCTCGCATCGCCGGGGATTGCTTGGCCGGCTGGTCCTGGGCAGCACGTCGGCGCGCGTGTCCGAGCAAGCCAAACGCCGGGTGGTGGTCGTCCCGCGCTAGCCTGGAGCGCCGCCGGTAGCCCGCCCGGGGGGTAGCACGGCCGGTCGCCCGAGCAGGTAGCCCTGGCCGAGGTGGATGTCCAGGGCGCGCAGGACGGCCAGCTCGTCCGCCGTTTCAATACCCTCCGCGATCAGCCGGCAGCCCGTCTCGCGGGCAAAGTGGGACAGGCCCACGATCATGGCCTGGCGAGCCTCATCGCTCTTGATGTCGGCAATCAGCCAGCGATCCAGCTTCACGAAGGCCGGCCGCAGCTCCAGGATGTGGCGGAGGCTGGCGAAGCCGGCTCCGGCATCGTCAACCGCGAACTCCACGTTGGGTCCCAGCCGGCCCATCGCCGCAAGGAGCGCAGCGTAGTCGGCGATCGCCGCGTGCTCGGTGACCTCCAGGACGAGGCGCCCGCCGTAGCCCCGGATCAGGGCCTGGAGCGGTTTGCCGCTGAGGATCAGCCCCGGCGACACGTTCACGTTGAGCCAGGCCCCCGCAGGCAGGGCCTGGGCCGCGTCGAGGGCCATCTCGAGGGTGGCCAGCTCCAGTTCGTGGCCGAGCTCGAGCGCGGCCGCCTCGCTGAATCGCTCGTCCGGGGGCACGCCGTCGGCGAACCGGCTGAGTGCCTCGTAGCCCACCACCGTGGCCAGCTCCAGGTCGACGATCGGCTGGAAAACCGGCTTGAAGGCTCGCTCGGCGATGATCGAGCGCATGTGATCGCGGCCGCGCCGCACCTCGGTCCGCTCGAGCACGTCGCGGCCGATCAGGGCGCCGGCCAGGTCCGCGAACTCGACCAGCGCCGGGAGTGTCTCGATCAGCCCGGCCTGCTCCAGGCTGCTGTCGGCATCGATCACGAGCACCCCGATCAGGCGCTGGTCGTGGCGGACTGGAGCGTACGCAACCGTGTGGACCCCCAGCTCGTTGAGGAGCTGGTTGTAGGGATGCCAGGGCCGGTTCAACCAGGGTTCGATCCAGGGACCCTCGGCCGCCCGCTCGCGGAGGTGGCGGCTGCGCTGGAAAGGCAACCGGCGGAGGGGCGGGTCGGGCTGGCCGGCGACCACGAACCCGATCGGCATGGCCCGCCCGTCGAGCTCGAACAGGAAGAACTGGGCGGCCGTGATCCCGGCCAGGCTGAGCACCTGGCGGCACATGGCCTGGGCGGTCTGCTCGGGCGTGTCGTGTCTGCCCAGGTTGCGGATCGTGTCGGCAATCAACGCCCGTTCGTGGGCGAACTGGGCGGAGCGCTCGAGAAGGGCCCGCTCGGCGGTCACGTCGCGCTGGACGGCGACATAGCCCGTGATTGCCCCGGCACCATCGCGAATCGGGGTGATCACGGCCTCCTCTGTGATCAGCGAGCCGTCCTTGCGCCGGTTGATGAAATCGGCCACCCAGGGCACGCCGGTCGTGAGGGCGGCCCACATTGCCTCGTAGAACGCGGGCGGCTGGAGACCACTCGAGACCAGCCGCGGATTCTGGCCGATGACCTCGGCCCGGGTGTAGCCGCTGACCCGCTCGAAGGCCGGGTTGACATAGCTGATTCGGGCCTCGAGGTCGGTGATCATGATCGACTCGGCGGCCTGCTCGACCGCGATGGCCAGCTGGTCGCGTTCCACCTCGGCCCGGGACCGTTCGGTGAGGTCCACCCCCAGGCCCCCCAGGTTGATCTCCGGACCGCCGGTTGCCAGGGGAAACTTGAGCATCAGCAGGCGATGCGCTCCGGCAGTCAGGGGCATCTCCTGGGCGAAGACCCGCAGGCCGTGCTCGCCCAGGACAGCCTGATCGTTGGCCCGGAGCAGGGCCGCGACCTCGGCTGGCCAGATGTCCTCATCGGTCTTGCCGTACCAGTCCGACCCCATCCGCTCCCCGAAGATCGCCAGCAGGTACGGGTTGGCGTACAGGTAGCGCCCGGCGGGATCCTTCACGAAGGCCACCACCGGAGCGGCGTCCATCAGGTCGCGCAGGCGCGCCGCCATGATCTCCCCGAAGCCCGGATCCACGGACTCGTCCACTACCCCCAACCTCTCTGCCTCAGGTCCGGTTGTCGATCGTCCGTTCCTGTCCGGCCAGCAGCCGCTGCACGTTGTCCCGGTGGAAATACCAGATGAGGGCGGGCGCCCCGATGGCGTATACGAGGTGGGCCAGGGGCAGGCCCTGGACGAGGACCGCGCCGACCACGATCCCCCCGGCCAGGGTCGTCGAGACCAGTGATCCCAGGGACGAATAGTGGGTCAGGCGGATCACCCCGAAGAAGATGGGAACCGTGATCAGGGCCACCAGGGGCCACAGGACAATGAGCGAGCCAAACGCCGGCGAGACACCCCGGCCGCCGCGAAAGCCGATATACGGGGAGCGGCTGTGGCCGACGATCGCGGCCAGGACGGCGATTCCCTGGATCAGCAGGCCGGCGCCCAGGACGGCGGGCAGGGCGGCAGCGAAGACACCCTTGAGCAGGTCGAGAACGGCCGCGGTAGCCGCAACCCGCGGGCCGAGCACGCGCAGGACGTTGGCCCCACCGGTCCGGCCGCTGCCCTGCGTGCGCGGGTCAGGTCCGCCCACAATCCGGGCCAGGAGCACGCCCCAGGGGATCCCGCCGACGAGGTAGGCCCCTCCGATCGAGACCACCCCTGCGGCAATCGTCGTCGTGTCCATGCCGGCCGAGTATAGCCAGCCGTCATCGCCCTACAGCCCGCTTCCAGCCGGCGGATGGGCCCCGCCGAGCGCATCCAGGAGCCGGTCCGGGCGGCCCCGAAACCAGGCCCGCCGCTGCGGATCCCGGTTGCACTCCTCCACCAGGCGAGCCAGGCCGGCGTTGACCGGGGTCAGGCTGCCCAGCTCGGCCGCGGCACCGGCCACGGCTCCGTTGAGCCAGTCCACCTCGCTCTGATCGCCGGCCATCCGCTCGAGGTGGAGATGGAGCGATGGCCGCTTGCCGCCCCGTCCCCGGGCGACCACCCGGACCAGGACCCGCTGCAGGAGCGGACGGGGCAGGCGCAAGGCGATCGGGAGCAGGCGGGCGTCGCCCCCGAACAGGCGGATCGGATGGAGGCCCAGGCGGGCCATCGTGGCCAGGGCTTCGTGGATCTGTCGGCATTCGAGAGCGAACAGGTCGGGGTCCCGATAAACCGCGACCGGGTCCAGGTCGACGATCGCCCCGCTGGCGTTGCCCATCAGGTTCAGGAGCAGCTTGGACCAGCGCATCGCCGCCGCGTCGCCCGTCGCCCGGGCCCGCAGCCCGCCCCCGACGAATGCCCGGGTGAGGCGCGCGATCATCGAATCGACCTCGCCTCGAACCGGGGCCAGCACGATCCCGCCGCGCGACAGGCGCTCGATCGCGCCGGCGCCGGTGCGCTCGACGGACGTGGTCAGCGAGCCGGCGATCAGACCGCCGGCCGGACGCGTCGCCAGCAACTCCTGATCGGCGCCGACACCGTTCTCAACGGCCAGGACCATCGCGTCGGGCCAGGCCGCGGCCGTGGCGATCGCCCCGGCCAGGTCGGGCATCTTGACCGCGACCAGGATCAGCTCGGGCGTTTCGTGGACCACGGCGTGCACGCCGGCGGGACTGGTCCGAGGGAGCAGCTGGACCTGTTCGCCGCCCGCGGCCAGGGTCGCCCCGAGGAACGAGCCGACCGCCCCGGCGCCAATGACCAGGATCACGGCCGCGCCGCGGCGTAGGCCTCGGCCAGGATCTCCACCGGATGGACAAGGCGGGCACCAGTGGCCGCGCCAATCTGCCAGCGACAGGTCTCCGAATCGCAGGCGGCCTGGCTCGCGCCGGTGGCCCGCAGCTTCGCGAAGAGGGGCTCGCCGACAGCCATCGCGATGTCGTACTTCTCGGTCTTGAGGCCGTACGTACCGGCAATCCCGCAGCAATCATGATCGAGGTCGATCGAGCGCAGGCCGGGCACCAGCTCGAACAGGTCAAGGGCCGGCAAGCCAATGCCGTGGCTGCGCAGCTGGCACGGAGCGTGGTAGGGCAGGCTTCGATCGAGGGTCCCGAAATTCGTGTCCAGCCGGCCCTGCTCATGCAGGTCGAGCAGGAATTCGGAGATATCCCAGGTGGCCTCGGCCACGAGCCGGGCGTCGGCGTCGTCGATGTCGAGCATCTCGCGATACTCGGCCTTGAGGGTATGGGTGCACGAGGTGGAGGTGCCCACGATCCGGTAGCCGGCCCGGGCGTAGGCGGCCAGCCCGGCCAGGTTGCTCCGAGCCCGGCCGCGCGCCTGGGCGTACAGGCCATTGCTGATCAGGGGCAGGCCGCAGCAAACCTGGGGCGGGATGATCACGCTGAACCCGTTGCGCTCCAGGACGGCGATCGCGGCCTGCCCGACATGGGGCTCGTAGTAGTTGGCCGCACAGCCGTGGAAGTACACGACCGCCTTGTCGGGCGGTGGCGCGTCGGCCGACCAGGCCGAGCGCCGATATCCGCCCAGGCGGGAGCGCAGGGTATGCCGGCTGAAGCGCGGCAGCGGAGCGCGCCGGTCGATCCGGATGACTCGATCGATCAGCAGCCGGACCAGGCGGTTGCGGAGCGACCAGTTGGCCAGCGGCGCGCCGAGGACACCCAATCTGCCGGTCAGATCCGTCTGGCCCAGGAGCCAGTCGCGCAGGCGCACGGGCGGTGCCAGTGGATGGGCAACCCGGGAGGCCGCCCGCGCCCGGTTGTTCATCTCGGCAATCTTCACGTCGGCGGGACAGGCCGTGGTGCACATCCCGCAGCCCGAGCAGTAGTCGACCGTCCGATCCGGCGAGGACACGACCGACAACGCCCCGCTGGCCGGCGCCAGGTCCACTCCCAACCGGAAGCGCTGCGCCTGCGGGCCGACGTACTTCGGGCCGGGGAACAGGTCGGTGACCCGGGCAACCGGGCAAACGGTCGTACACACGTTGCACTTGAGGCACTCGTCGGCGCTCAGGCCCACAGACGCGGCGGTCGCCTCGGTGACGAGCTCGGCCAAGGTCACGGTCGGATCACGGTCGAATCACTGCCGGATCATGGCCGGCTCGCCTCGGCGGGACCGAGCAGCTCCCGGGCCGCCAGCAGACCGCTCGCGATGGCCACACCGTCGCCGCACCGCTCGCGCAGGTAGCGCTGCCCGGCCAGGAGGCTGCCGGCAATCCGGACGTTCGTGGCCAGGGGCACATCGGGCGCGCCATGCGCCACCGGCGAGAGGTGGGCGTCGGTCCGGATCCCGGCCAGCTCGAGGGGATGGCCGGCCGGATCGAATGGATCGCCCAGCAGCCGAGAACCGGCCGGCGGACCGTCGACCGGCAGGCCAAGGACCGTCTCGACAAGGCCACCGGCCTGCTCGGCCACGATGCCCCCGGCCGCGATCCCGCCGGTCGCCAGGATCACCGAACCCGCCGAAAGCACGAACTCCCGGGCTGCCCCGGCTGCCCGGAGCTCGACGACCCGCCCGTCAGAGGCGATCCGGCCATGAACGGCTTCGCCCAGCTGCAGGCGCCCACCCTGCCGGCGGAGTGCTGCCCGGAGGGCCGTGAACAGGCGCAGGCCGGGCACGCTGGGCGGGACAAGAGCGACCTCGAAGGGCACGAGCGACAGGCGGGCCCGGGCCGCGGCGAGGACGGCCGGGTGGTCGTGCAGACCCAGGACGGCGGGCAGGGCCAGCCGGCCCGACCCGGTCGCGCGGATCTCGACTGCCCGGGCGATGGCGTCGAACGCCGTGTCTCGCCAGGCAGGGTCGTCGAACAGGCCGGCCAGATCAAAACCCGACAGGTTGCGCCGGCCGGCCAGGCCGGGCAGCTCCACCGTCACTGCCTCCACACGGGACGGCTGCGGCCGGCCGCGCCATGACCCTGGGCGGCGCAGACTGGCCGCGATCGCATCGGGCCAGAAGTCCCGGAATCCAGCCAATCCGCACACGACCAGCGTCTCGCCTGGCTGCCAGGGCGCCAGCGCGCCGGCCATGCCGTCGGGCAGGATGGCGGCCAGGCGCGTCGATCCGATCGCCGTCGGGATCGCCCCGAGCGGGTCGTCGAGCTCGCCGACGAGGGCCAAGCCTTCGGCGGCCAGCACCCGCCGCAGCCAGGCCACCGCGTCAGCCAGGCCGTCGGCCAGGAAGCGGTAGGGATGGCCGGCGACCTGGGCCAGGGCGTTGACGGCTTCCTGGGCCGTGCGGGCACCGGCCACGGCGCCCACGTCCAGGCCGCCGGGTGACCAATGGGTCGCGGCATGGCCGGTCGCCAGGACCTGGACCCGGGCGCCGGCCTCGGCCAGCCGGATCGCGGCGGTCAGGCCGGCCAGCCCCGCGCCCACCACCGCCACGTCAGCCCGGGCCATCGTCCACGCCCTCGACCGGCACGAACCCATCCAGGCCCAGGACACCCTGGTAGATCCCGTTGGACAGCCACAGCTCCTGGAGCTGGCGACCCCAGGCGATCGGCCGGGTGCCCTTGTAGCGCTCGCGCAGGAAGGCGACCAGGTCAGCCTCGACGATCTCGGCCGCGGGAACGGCCGTCTCGTCGGCGGGAACGGGCGCGGCGACCGGCGCCATGGCCGCCATCGCGCCGGCCGCCCGGAACGTGCAGAACGCCCCCTGGCACGGTCCCATCCCCAGCCGCGTGCCCCGCCGGACGTCGTCCAGGCTGCACGGCATCCGCTGGGCGAGGAACGCATCGAGCATGGGCCTGGTCACGAGCTCGCATTCGCAGATGAGCGCCGCATCACCACCGCCGGCCGCTTCGTGGGCGGCCAGCCGGTCGCCCAGCCAGTAGTAGGCCCGATCGTGACCCTGGTCCGGCAGGACCTCCTGGGCAGTGCCGGACGCCCGGTCCAGGCCGAGCTTGGCGCACACGACGTCGGCGGCCTGCTCGGCCATGAGTCGATAGGTCGTCAGCTTGCCGCCGACCACCGACACGAAGTTCGAGACGCCGTCGCGCGCCTCGTGGTCGATGATCACGTGGGCCCGGCTGATCGAACGATCGGCGCCACCCAGCTCGGTCACGTCGTACAGCGGCCGGACCCCGGCATACGCTCGCAGGATCCGCATCCGGCGCAGATCCGGGAAGAGCTTCTCGCCCTCGGTCACGAGCGCGTCGACCTCGGCCGCGGTCACCTCGTAGTCGTCGGGGTCGTCGACCGCGATCTCGGTGGTCCCCAGGATTGCCACCGTGTGGACGGGAACCATGATGTCGCCGTCGGCCGGCGCCTTGCACCGGCTGATCACCGTATCGGTCATGCGCTGGTTGTAGACGAGCATCGAGCCCTTGCCCGGCGACATCTTGAGCGGCACGCCGGCCAGCGCGGCAACCCGGCCGGCCCATGCCCCGGCCGCCGACACGATGATCCGCGGCGCGACCTGCTGAATGCTGCCCGAGCGGGTGTCGGCGATCGATACCGCCGACACGAAGCCGCCGTTGCGTTCGACGCCAACAACCTGCTGATAGGCCAGCGCCTGGCCGCCCCGGCGGCGGGCGTCGACCAGGTTCGCCTCCACCAGCTGCCACGGCTCGAGCGAACCATCGGGCACCCGGAACGCCCGCCGGATCGCCCGATTCAGGGCCGGTTCACGCTGGAAGAGCTGCTCGACGGCCACCTCGTCGCAGGCAATCCCGGCGGCCGCGCAGCGCTCCGGGAAGGCCTGGACGTAGTCATCGGGATCGTCCGGGGTGGCCACGACCAGCCCGCCGGTGTCCTCGATGCAGGCCGGCGCAATCCTGCGCAGGACCGCGTTCTCGGCGATGCATTCACGGGCTGCCTGGGGATCGCGGGCGACGTACCGAGCACCCGAATGGAGCAGGCCGTGGTACCGGCCGCTGGTCCCGCTGGCCAGGTCGCCCTTGTCGACGAGCAGGCAGCTCAGGCCGCGGCCGGCCAGGTCGCGCAGGATCCCGGCGCCGGTGGCGCCGCCGCCGACGATCAGGACGTCGACCGTGCGAGGCAGTCCGCTGCGGGTCATCCGATCCATGATGCCCCACCGGGAGCGAACGTCGCCGAGATCAGGGCTCCAGCCAGTCGAACGTCCGGCCCACGGCCTTCAGCCACCAGTGATAGGCAGCCTGGCGGCTGGCCGGATCCAGCCCCGGCGCCCAGGCACGGTCCTCGCGCCAGTTCGCCCGGAGGTCGTCCAGTCCCGGCCAGAAGCCCACCGCCAGGCCGGCCGCGTAGGCCGCCCCGAGGGCCGTGGTCTGGATCACTTCGGGCCGAATCACGGGGACGCCCAGGACGTCCGCCTGGAACTGCATCAGGAGCTCATTCGTGACCATCCCACCGTCCACCTTGAGTGACCCAAGGGCGACCCCCGAGTCACGCTCCATCGCATCGAGGACCTCGCGGGTCTGCCAGGCGGTGGCCTCGAGGGCCGCCCGGGCGAGGTGGCCGCTCGTGACGAAGCTGGTCAGGCCCACGATCACTCCCCGGGCCTCGGGCCGCCAGTACGGCGCGAAGAGGCCCGAGAACGCCGGCACGAAGGACACCCCGCCGTTGTCGGCCACGGTCCGGGCCAGCGCCTCGATGTCGGCCGAGTCGGCGATCAGGCCCAGGTTGTCGCGCAACCAGCTGACCAGGGCACCGGCAATCGCGATCGAGCCCTCCAGGGCGTAGACCGGCGGCTGGTCGCCGATCCGGTAAGCCATGGTCGTCAACAGGCCGCTGGTCGAGGGAACCAGCTGCGAGCCGGTATTGAGGAGCATGAAACAGCCGGTCCCGTAGGTGTTCTTGGCCTCGCCGGCCGCGAAACAGGTCTGGCCGAAGAGGGCAGCCTGCTGGTCGCCCAGGTCACCCGCGATCGGCACGCCGGCCAGCCGGCCCGTGGCCGTGCCGTAGATCTCACTCGACGAACGGATCCGGGGCAGGACGGCTGTCGGGATGCGCAGCTCGGCCAGGATCGCGGGATCCCAGTCGAGGGTGGCCAGGTCCATCAGCAGCGTCCGGCTGGCGTTGGTCACGTCGGTCACGTGGACCCCGCCCTGCGGTCCACCGGTCAGGTTCCAGATCAGCCAGCTGTCGATCGTGCCGAAGAGCAGGTCGCCCGCCTCGGCCCGGCCCCGGGCGCCGTCGACGTGGTCCAGGATCCAGCTCACCTTGGGTCCTGAGAAGTAGGTCGCCAGGGGCAGCCCGGTCACCGCCCGAAAGCGATCCTGGCCGCCGTTGGCCACCAGCTCGGCGACCAGGGCGGCCGTGCGAGTGTCCTGCCAGACGATGGCGTTGTAGACCGGCTGACCGGTGTGGCGGTCCCAGACGACCGCCGTCTCGCGCTGGTTGGTGATCCCGATCGCCACCAGGTCGCCTGGCCCCAGTCCGGCCGAGGCCAGGGCGGCCCCGATGACCTCGTCGGAACGGGCCAGGATCTCGAGCGGATCGTGCTCCACCCAGCCCGCCTGTAGGTAGACCTGGCGATGCTCACGCTGGTCGATCGCGATCAGGCCGCCAGCCTGGTCAAAGACGACGAAACGGGTGCTGCTGGTGCCCTGGTCCAGGGCACCCACGTAACGGGTCATGTCCGCCGATTGTCCACCATGGCGGAGGGTCCGGTCGACCGGACCGCGGCGGTCAGTCGGTCAGCGCCCAGATCGCCCGGCGGGCCGCCCGCCACCAGCGGCCCCGGCTGGAGCCTGGGTCGGGCGGACGCATCCGCGGTCGGCGGGGCAGCCCGCTGCCGTCCACGCTGGCGCGTGTCCCCGGGCAGGCGGGATCTCGCTCGCAGGCCAGGAACGGCAGGCCCGTCGTCCGGCTCCGACGCTCCGCCAGCGACGATCCGCAGTGGGGACAGACGACCAGCATCTCAGACCGCCCGCGGGGGCTGGGTCGCAACGTGCCGCGAGCGGCGAGCCGGATCACTGGCCTCACCCCGCCGCCGGGCGTGGATTGCATCGTGAACCGCGCCGTAGTTGCGCTGGTCGCGCGACAGGAGATCCAACCCGTCGTCATCATCGTCCAGCTGAACCCGGCCACCGGCCTCGGGTGCCCAGGGCACGCCGTCGGCAAACAGGGTCACGAAGAGCTCCACCAGCTCCGGATCGAACTGGACGCCGGCGTGGCGGCGGAGCTCGGCCAGGGCGGCGCTGTGGCTGATCGCCGTCCGGTACGGGCGCCCGGCGATCATCGCCTCGTAGGCATCGGCGATGGCCACGATCCGGGCGCCGACCGGGATCTCCTGGCCGGCCAGGCCGTGGGGGTACCCCCGGCCGTCGAACCACTCGTGATGGTGGAGGACGATCGTCGCGGCATCGCGCAGCGCGCCGGCCTGCTCCAGGACAACCTGGCCGATCTTGGGGTGCTCCGAGACCACCCGCCATTCCCGGTCGTTGAGCTGACCCGGGTTGCTCAGGATCTCGTCGGGGATGGCCAGCCGGCCCAGGTCGTGGAGCAGGCTGGCCGTGTGCACCCGCTCGATCTCGCCGGGCGGCAGCTCCAGCGCCTGGGCCAGGGTGGCCGCCATCTCGGCGATCATCGTGGACGACTGATCGGCCCGGCCGGTGCGTTCCCAGAGAGCCTCCTGGAGGGTTGCCGTGGCCGCCCGCATGGCCGCCCGGCCAACGTCCACGGCCTGCTTGCGCGCCTGCGGCCCGATTGCCGCCCGCCGGACGAGGTCACCCTCCTCCAGCTCGTGGAAGACATACACCTGGTCGCGCCCGAGCGCCTTGGCCGAGTACAGGGCCGCATCGGCATCATTGATCAGGGCGTCGAGCCGGAGATGGGGTCCGAGTCCGCCGGCAACTCCGGCACTCATCGTGATCGACAGGACGTGGCCGTCCTCGATCCGGATCTGGCGCCCGGCAACCACCCGGCGGAGCTTCTCGGCCATGGTTGCCGCCGCGTCCGAATCGGTCTCGGGCAGGACCAGCATGAATTCCTCGCCGCCGTAGCGGCCGACGATGTCGACGGCTCGGACATTGTCCTGGAGCACCTTGGCGAACTCGCGCAGGACGGTGTCGCCGGCCGAGTGGCCGTGACTGTCATTGACCCGCTTGAAATGGTCGAGATCGACCAGGACCAGCGACAGGGGCCGTCCGTAGCGGCTGGCCCGCTCGAGCTCGGCTTCAATCCGGCCGATCAGCGCCTGGCGGTTGAGAACTCCGGTCAGGGGATCGACCGTGGCCAGGGTCCAGGTTTCGGCCACTCGCTCGGCCAGCCGGCCGAAGGCGGCTCGGAGCTTGGGGTCATCGAGGCCGCCGGTGTCCACGACCGACGACAGGTCCGTGGCGCCCGCGAGGGCCTCCGTGGCGATGATGATTCGACGGACCTGGCGCCGGCCGATCGTGGCCGCGAAACCCGCGCTCCCGAGGATCGCCCCCGCGAAGGCAACAACCAGCGCCGCGAGCATCAGCCCGGTGCCGGTCGAGATCACCATCGCTTGTGTTTCCCTTGGTTAAGCCACCCATCGGTCCCGGGTTCAGGCAGATGATCGAAACGTCATCCGGGCCAAAGACTGGGGCCGGGGGTCCCGGGCCGGTATAGCCGGAACGTCCACGGCAGACTCAACGGCTACCGGTACCCGGTCCGGCGCGAGCGGTGCACGGGCGCACGTCCCGCTCGCGGGGGGACCGGAAGTACCCCGCTCGATGCGGTCCGCTGGCGTGCCGGGCGGTGTTCGGTGCCAGCTGTCAACGAGGGCTGTTGACCGGCGTCCACGCTGGGCCTGCCGGAGCGCCGTCTGGGCGGCGCCAACGGTCCTCAGGTGGTGGTGTCGAGCCGTCCGGCCAGGCACAGCCGCCCGGCGTCATCCTCCAGGCGATAGGACCAGCCGGGACCGTCCGGCCAGGCAACCGAGACCAGCATGTCGCCGGGTGCGGCGGCCGCCCGGTACTCCAGGCGGTAGCGCCGCGGGACGGCCCCGATCGCTGCCGGCCGGCCCAGGTCTACGGTCTCGTCCAGCCAATCAAGGTAGACCGCGTTGTTGACGTGGCCCATTGGGTCGAGCTCGTGCCGACGCACGTCGAAGGTCCGTCGGGCAGCACCGGGCGGCGGCTCACCCGGGTCGACCCGGGTCGGCTCGAAACTACCGACGGGAACCCCGAAGGCGATGGGAAACGCCTCGGGCACCCGGGTTGGGACGCCGGCCGTGGTGGTCATCACCCAATCGGTCAGGACCGTTGCGACCGGCGACCCATCGTCCTCGGCACGCAGCTCGCAGCGCCGCCGGGCCATGACCCGCCGGCCGCCGATCACCTCGGTCGTTGCGCTGAGCAGGGCACCGGTCGGCAGGGCTGCCTCGATCGTGAGGTCCACGGCCCGGACCACCCAGGCCAGCGACCGATCCTGGTACCACGATCGGCCGAAACCGCGACGTTCGGAGTGGAGCCAGGCCAGGTCCTGGGCATAGCGCAGGTAGGTCGATGCCCGGGCGATCCCGTCGGGACCGGCCTCATCGAAACGGACCCGGTAGGTGGATGACGTGCGCCGTTGGGTCTCGCTGGGCGGGCCGTACCGGTCGTTGGCCGGATCGTGGATCACCGACTGGCCTGCACCGGTCATCCCAGGCTGTCCAGCTGCTCGAGGGCAACCAGGCGAGTCCCGGCCTGGGGCGCCGTCTGGGCCTCGAGTCGGACCCGGCACGATCGTTCGGCATCGAACACGACCAGGGCCACGCCCAGGGTCTCGTCTTCCTCGAGCGCGTGGCTCCGAGCGTCGTCCAGCTGATGCAGGACGTCGGCATTGATCCCGCGAGCGCCCCATTTGCAGTCGAACGCCTCGGCCGCGCCGGGCAGCTCAACGGTTACGTCGTACGGGTGGATCTCGGCCGGCACGCCGTCGAACAGGATCCGGCGCTCGCGCCGGACGGCGGCCGCCGGGCTGCGCCGGGCCAGCAGCCGGGCCGTCAGCTCCTCGACGAGGGCACCCCGGAACTGGCTGCGGACCTGCTCGCCACGCTCGGCGATCTCCAGCGAGGTGTCCAGGATGGCCTGCGAACGAGCCAGCGAAACCTCGTCCTGATGCGTCCCGAACAGGGCCGGGAACATGACCCGCCACCCGGCCGCGTCCGTGGATTCGCCGTTCATGACGG